>CAJXUM010000188.1 GCA_913060855.1 uncultured Lewinella sp.
GATCAGCCTCGGTCTCGTGGGCTCGGAGATGTGTATAAGAGACAGGTTTAAAGATTGGGCGTGCGGTCATGTGAAAACTACTCAAAATGGGCATAAAACCGCCACTCAAACGACAAACCTCAATCATATGATAAAGAAGATTTTTACGCTTTCCCTCCTCATCGGGGCAAGCATCATCTTGACGGCCCAACCTATCAGCAAGTCATCTTATGAAACAATGGTTCAAGCCGCTGAAGAAACATTGGCTAAAGGTGACTTCTATAATGCACTTGACTGGTATCAAAAAGCATATGATGACCAAAATGATCGGGAATTACTTCCCATCATTGCTAAGCTCAATTATGATTTAAGGGACTATGTGCGAGCAGAACGCTATTATGAACGCGTTCTTCGTCGAGATACAGAAAATAAATATGCAGCGGATCGCTTCGTTTTCGGTAGAGTATTGAAGATGAATAAGAAGTATGATGAAGCTATTGTACAGCTGCAAACCTTTGTGGATGAAACCACAGACCCTGTCTTAAAAGAACTGGCCCAGCAAGAGATATTAGGTGCCGAACTGGCAATGTCTATGTCTACCTCCACCCAAGGAGTAGAATTGGAAAATGCGGGTAAAACGATTAACACGAAAACAAGTGAGTACGCGCCGACTTTATCGCCAGATGGTAATACATTGTATTTCTCGATGTTGGAGGAAGCGGATGATATCACTTTTATAGATGAGGACAATGCAGACTTCCACGCTAAAATATACATGTCGGCCAAAGGAGAAAAAGGTTGGGGCAAACCCTCGGCATTAGATGAAAAAATTAACCGACCAGGCACCAACTCTGTCAATACCGCACTTTCGCCCGATGGTCGCCGCTTGTTTTTTACGCGGTCGGTTTTAGAAGGAAATGGTGTAGCTTATAGTCAGATTTACATGAGTGAACAAGGGGATGGCGGCTGGCTAGGTGCCAATGAAGTACAAGGTGTAAATGGCGAATATATTGCGACACATCCAGCAGTGGGAGAGTTGTTTGGAAAAGAAGTACTCTTCTTCGTCTCCAATATGGATGGCGGCGCGGGTGGTCTCGATCTCTATTATGCTACTTATAAAGGAGATGGTGTATATGCCGATCCTATCCCGCTTAGTACCAAAATCAATACAAAGGGAGATGAAATGACGCCGCATTACCATGATGGGACCTTGTATTTTAGCTCTACTGGGCATCCTGGAATTGGTGGTTTGGATATTTTCTATACGGTCTGGGATGGTTCGCAATGGAGCGAACCCCTCAATATGGGAAGTGGATACAATACTAGTGTGGATGATCTCTACTTCCGTTTGGATGCGGAAGGATACAATGGTTTTTTGACTTCCAACCGCGAAGGTGGCCGTTCTGTAAAAAGTAAAACTTGCTGTGACGATATATATAGCTTTAGTATTGCCAAAATCTACGCAGACCTAGCGGTAGGTGTTTTTGATGAGGCAAAAAAGGGATTGGCTGGTGCAACGGTTCAGTTGATTCCGATTGAAAGTAACCAGCCTGCTGGTCCAGGACGGAGCCAAACCAAGCCAAAGGGTAATCGATTTGATTATGACCTCGAACTGGAGAAAGCTTATCGCATAGTAGCTACTCGAGAGGGCTACTTCCCTGATTCGGTAGAATTCAATACGGTAGGTGTTACAGAGGTAAAGCATGAAGTACACCGCCTATACCTTAAAGCAAAACCGGTGCCTCCTCCAGAGCCACTATATGATACCATTACCTTAGAGCAAGCGATTGTATTGGAGAATATCTTGTATGATTTCGATAGTGATCGGATTAAGCCGGAAGCTGAAGAAGACCTGCTATTGGTAAAAGAGCTGATGGAGAGGTATCCTGAGATGAAGATTGAGTTGAGTTCTCACACGGATATTCGAGGGGATTTTGACTACAATGAGTCTCTATCTCAGGCAAGGGCTGAATCGGCCCGGCGATGGTTGGTAAGAAATGGAGTATCAAGGTCGAGAATCGAGGCAAAAGGGTATGGCGAGAAAGTACCACAGACGATTAGCTCTCGGGTGGCTGGTAAGCATGAATTCCTGAAAGAAGGGGATGTCCTGACCGAAGACTTTATCAAGGCCTTGACCGAAGAAGAGACGGAAGAAACGGCCCACAGTATTAACCGGCGTACCGAATTTAAGATATTAGAAGGACCGCAAACGATTACGATCAAGAGTACGCGATTGCGCAAGAAAGAAGAGACGAAGAAATCCCTCAAGCGGGGATCCAATATAAAGGCGGCAATCACGCCCAAGGATTCTGTTAAGATAAGTCAGCTTTCTTCTTTATATGGTAGAAAAGACCTCAAAGGGGTACCCGTGATGAAATTCAAGAGTAGAATGATACCACTAGGGGCTGTCAAAAAAGGAGAAAAGCGATCTTTCAAATATGAATTCACCAATGTAGGAGATACGCCTTTGCAGATTTCCCTGGTATCAGCTTGTGATTGTACCACGACAGATTATTCTACCGATCCAGTTGCACCAGGAGATACAGGAGTAATCAACGTGATTTTTGATAGTACGGATAAGGATGAGTCGGAAGTAATTGATGTAGATGTGATATTAGAAAATGTAGACCCGAAGACGGAATATCCAATTATCGAACAATTGAAATATACTTACGATTTGATCGTGAAGTAAAATAGAATAACGAATACGAGTTTAAGGTGTGTTAGGCGGTGAACGCTTGGCACACCTTAATTTTTTCTATTAGGTGGATCAATATTGCTGAAGTTTCCTAGAGTCAAGATTGGAGAAATTTCAGCAATCTTAGTCCCATGCAGAAGAGAATTCCATTTTATAGCTTTCATAGACTATGCTAGAAGAGATATATGCCTTAAGTTGGATCGATTGGGTGGTAACTATTACGGGGATCATTTATGTGGTACTGGCAGCCAAAGAAAACATCTGGTGTTGGTTTTGGGGATTCATCAGTTGCAGTTTTTGGGCCTATGCTGATTTTTACCTGTATCAACTATATGCAGATGGCTTCCTTCAGCTCTTTTATGCGGGAATGAGTGCTTGGGGATTATGGCAATGGCAATTTGGCACAAAAGGGAAGGGGCCCTCACCTATTCGGAAAATGGAACGGCACGAACATATCTGGATCATTAGTTTAAGTGTAATAGGAGGAATTCTCGCAGGGTATTTTTTGAGTACCTATACCGATGCTGCTGCTTCCTATCCCGATGCTATCACCACCGTTTTTGCGATCATGGCTACTTATTTGGTCGTACAAAAGAAGCTAGAGAATTGGTTGTACTGGATGGGGATAGATTTTGTGTACCTTTTTATATATGGTAGTCAAGGCGCTTACTTATTTGTATTGATCATGTTGATCTACTTGATCGTCGCCTATTATGGGTGGAGAAATTGGACGCGACGATATTCGGCATATACTTAGGAGTAAACTTTTTCAGCTAGAATTTATACAATAGAAATGAGGAGAGGACGTTATCATCAGGTCTTTTCATTCCCACTAATTGCTTACCTTTTCAACTTTATTTAGATTCGATCTAAATAATTAACTCCCTTAACATTGAATAAGTCTAGGTTCTTGATAAAAGCAAAAGTTTATATCTTTGCGGTGAATTTTAGAAATTGAAATAAACTGCATTTTTTGCTACGATGTAAAAAGCTGTAAATCAATTTATTACAACTTATTTTTTTGTGGCGTTAACAAGCAAACCTAAGATGAAAAGCGGAATAACCAAGAACCTTTTCCTTCTAGTACTCATGCTGACCGCAGATTTTGCGTATGGACAATCTGGTCAAAGTGGATTTAGTTACTTCATTTACACTCTTGTTGGTGTAGCTATACTCATCCTACTTTTCCTGGTTATCCAGGTAGCTGATAATCTACTGGCGGTAGAAGCCAAGCATTCGGGAGCCGACAAAGCCAAGGCTAATTTTTCGATCTTCCCCAGCTTCAAAGAATTATTTGCACCAAAAGCACCTGCTTATGCAAATGATGCTCCTATTCATGCACTAAAGCAAGGGCATGATATTTTGTTGGAGGGAGCTCCTGAATCAGCTAGCATTTCAGCGGGCACTTCAGTAACTACCTTTGCTATTCAGCCACCCAATTTTACGGGCTTATCTCCCATCCCCAAGTTATTGGTGGAAGTAGGAGATGAGGTAAAAGCTGGTGATCCTATCTTTTTCGATAAGAAGGTACCAGAAGTAAAATTTGTATCCCCTGTAAGTGGAGAGGTCATCGCTGTAACACGTGGTGAAAAACGATCTATTGCTGAGGTGGTGATATTGGCGGATAAAGAGCAAAAGTATCGGTCTCTACCTGCTTTTGATTTAGCAAAAGGATCAGTAGAAGAGTTGAGAGCTTATCTATTAGAGAATGGTGCTTGGTCTCTCTTCCAGCAACGTCCCTTTAATGTGATTCCAGCTCCTGGAGATGTACCACGAGATGTATTCGTCTCTACGTTCGACACTGCACCATTGGCACCCGATGCCAATCTAGTAGTAGCAGGACGAGAAGCGGCTTTCCAGAAAGGACTAGATGTACTGGGTCAGTTAACGACTGGAGACGTGCACCTGGGACTAAATGCTAAGGGAGAAGAATCTCCATCCTCTGCTTTTACAGCGGCTGAAGGCGTACAGAAACATTGGTTTCATGGCAAGCACCCAGCAGGTAATGTAGGTATTCAAATTCATCACATCAAACCCATTGGAGGATTGGATAAAGTTTGGACACTAGGTGTTCAAGAAGTGATTGCTTTGGGTGGTATGTTTTTGGAAGGTAAGTATGACGGTTCTAGAGTCGTAACGGTAGTAGGAGCGGAGCTAAGCGAGCCTAAGTATATAAGAACTTACGTCGGAGCCAAGATTGAAGATTTGTTGAAAGACCAGACGGTCAGTGAGAATGTTAGATATATCTCTGGTGATGTATTATCTGGGCAGCAAAAATCAGTAGGACAGTTCCTCAATTATTATGATGATCAACTCAGTGTAATTGCTGAAGGAGATTATTATGAACTGTTTGGTTGGTTATTGCCTATCGCTCCAAGACCAACTATTTCTGGCACTTTCCCGAATTTCCTATATCCAGATGCAAAATTTCAAGCTGATACCAATACACATGGAGAGAAGCGGGCTTTTGTAGTGACTGGACAATATGAGAAAGTGCTTCCGATGGATTTATACCCACAACATTTGATGAAAGCCATTTTAGTGAATGACTTTGAGCGAATGGAAGGATTAGGTATATATGAATTAGCAGAAGAGGACGTAGCGCTTTGCGAGTTTGTTTGTACTTCCAAACAGCCTTTGCAAGAGATTTTGAAGGAAGGCTTAGAAACCATGAGAGAACAGAGTTAAGTTGGAATTATATTATTCTAGCTGGAACATTTGAACATCTTTTTGAACTTGCTATAAAGGATTATGAAAAAAGCACTGCTGAATTTTCTACAGCAAATTGAACCAGATAAAAAGAAGTCTCCATTTTTGCATACGTTGTATGATGGTTTCTTCACTTTCGCTTTTTCTCCCAACACCACTACTGCTAAGGGGGTACATATCCGTGATGGTATGGACCTCAAGCGTACCATGGTGCATGTAGTGATTGCGATGCAACTATGTTATTTGTTTGGTACCTTCAATATTGGGCACCAACATTACTTAGCATTGGGGCAATACACTGGACTTTTGGAAGGGTTTCACCTGAAACTTGCCCATGGTCTGATCAAACTATTACCTATTTTTGTTGTCACACATGTAGTGGGCTTAGGAATAGAGTTTTGGTATGCAGCCAAGAAAGGACATCCCATTGAGGAAGGTTTCTTGGTATCCGGCGCATTGATTCCTTTAATCATGCCTCCAGATATTCCATTATGGATCCTTACTGTATCTATCTTTTTTGCAGTAATCATTGGTAAAGAAGCCTTTGGTGGAACAGGAATGAATATTTGGAACATCGCCCTTTTATCTAGGGTGTTTATATTCTTTGCTTACCCGACTTATATTTCAGGAGATGAAGTATGGGTCTCTGGTATAGAAGGAACCGAAGTAAACGGTTTGCCGGCTTATATCAGTAGCGAATATGGTTGGGCGCATGGTGTTTTTGATTGGTTATTCCAAAGCTTCGGCTGGTCTACCTTCGGTGACGGAGGAGTGCTGGTCGCCGATGGTTATACCGGAGCCACGCCACTTTCACTAGCTGCCAGTGGCGGATGGGAAAGTGTGACGAGCGTTTATACCGAATCTCAAATGTGGTGGGGGACTATCCCCGGTTCTATTGGAGAAACCTCGAAACCATTAATCATACTGGGCGCGATTTTCTTAATCGCAACGGGTGTAGCCAGCTGGCGTATCATGGTTTCTATGGTATTGGGCGCCGCAGTAATGGGATTAATCCTGAACGGTATTGCTCCGGCTGAATTTACGGATGCTACCCCAGGTATATTCAAATTCATGGCAGTGCCTTGGTATTACCAGTTATCGATAGGAAGTTTCCTTTTCGCGATGGCTTTCATGGCTACCGATCCGGTAACAGCTTCTTCGACCAATACGGGCAAGTGGATATATGGATTCATGATTGGTATGGTAGGTATTATTATTCGAGTGATGAACCCCGCCTATCCTGAGGGATGGATGTTGGCGATTCTTTTCATGAATACCTTCTCAGCCTTGATCGATCACTATGTCTTGGAGGCCAATATGAAGCGAAGAGCTAAGCGAACGGAAGTAGCTGTCAGTTGAAAAAACATTTAATTAAACTAAAAATAAATAGCTGTGGGTACCAGATACGTTGTCATATTTGTTGTCGCATTAACAGCTAGTGTTGCTGTTTTGTTGACGGGTTTTCGCCAGATTACCAAGCCGGTAGCCGATAGAAACGAAGAGATCTTCAATAAGCGAGCGGTCTTGAGTGCAGTAGGTGATTACTTAGGGGAAGGAGTAAAGGTAGGTAACTTGGAAGACGACCAGGTACTTGATATTTTTGATAAGCAAGTACAACAAGTGGTGTTAGATATGCAAGGGAATGAAATGGAGGGCGTGAAAGCAGAGGATGTTGAAATGGCTAAAGAAAAGAAGAAGCCAGCATCAGAGCAGAAGCTACCCTTATTTATCTATGAGCAAGGTGGAGAAAAATTCTATATCGTTTCTGTACGTGGTGTTGGATTGTGGGATGAGATTTGGGGGAATATTGCCTTAGAAGGTGATTTGAATACCATTGCTGGTGCATCCTTTGATCATGCCGGTGAAACGCCAGGTCTTGGTGCAGAAATTAAAGATAATTCCGCCTTCCCTAGGGCCTTCAAAGGCAAGGAAATTTTCAAAGACGGAGAATACGTCTCTGTCAATGTTAGAAAAGGGGGAGCTATTGATAAGAGGCATGAAGTAGATGGCATTACTGGTGCGACTGTCACCTCTAATGGTGTGACTGAAATGCTGTACAGAGGTATCAAGAACTATATGCCTTATTTCAACAGTATTCGCCAGCAAAGTATGCGATAGTCTAAGCCTTCACTGTGCTTAGCAATGGAAGATATCAATTGAATCAAATAGAAAATCAACCATAATGGCTGAAACATTAGAAAAAACTGCCGCTAAAACAGCTGAACCCTTCTTTGGGAAGAAAGAAAAAAAGCTGTTGACGGATCCATTAAATGACAACAATCCCATTACGGTACAAGTACTGGGGATTTGTTCGGCCCTAGCAGTGACCTCTTTGGTATGGCCTTCTCTAGTCATGGCAATCGCTGTGATCTTTGTGTGTGCTTTTTCCAACTTATTCACTTCGCTACTTAGAACTTATATTCCAAAGCAAGTGCGGATGATCGTACAATTGGTCATTATTGCTTCTTTGGTAACGTTGGTGGAGCTTACACTGAAATACCTTAACTACCCTGTTTATAAGCAATTGTCTGTATATATCGGATTGATTATTACCAATTGTATTGTGATGGGACGCCTCGAAGCCTTTGCGATGGCTAACAAGCCTTGGCGCTCCTTCTTGGACGGTATCGGCAATGGCTTAGGCTATGGCGCTATCTTGGTAATGGTAGGTGTGATTCGTGAAATTTTCGGAAAGGGAAGTCTTTTTGCAAGTAGCCCTTTCGAATGGAAGATCATCGGCCCATCAGCAGAATATAGCATTGATACAACTACGAGCTATATGTTCGGTTGGTATGCCAACAACAACCTAATGGTGCTTTCTGCTGCAGCTATGTTCATTATCGGTATCATGATTTGGATACAGCGTAGTTATAACAAAAAACTGGTTGACGTATCTTAAAGAAGAGACGGAGCAAAAATAAATGAATCAATTTTTTTTGAAAGCTTTTGAAAAAAATTGATTCATTTATTTCCGTCAAACTACTAAGAGATACTCATCCTAATTTGATAAGCTAATTAATTAAAAATACAATGGGCGAGTTTATAAATGTATTCGTCAGAGCGGCATTCATTGAAAATATGGTCTTGGCCTATTTCTTAGGAATGTGCTCTTACCTAGCAGTATCCAAGTCTGTCCAGACAGCCTTTGGTTTAGGGTTGGCAGTGATCTTTGTTTTGGGGATAACGATGCCGATCAACTGGTTGATTCAAACCTATTTATTGTCAGAAACTGGCTTATTGGGCATTGACCTGACCTTTTTGCGTTTTATTTTGTTTATCGCTGTAATTGCCTCAATGGTGCAGTTGGTAGAGACTGTCTCTTATACACATCTGACGCTGCCGACGAAGAGGATAGTGTAG
>CAJXUM010000189.1 GCA_913060855.1 uncultured Lewinella sp.
AGATCAGCCTCGGTCTCGTGGGCTCGGAGATGTGTATAAGAGACAGATCAAATTGCGCATCATCTAGATGCTTATCAATTACTTTAATGACTTCTCGGATAAATTTCTCGTCTTTTTTCGAAGGACTAAAAGAGGAAATCGAAAGCTTGTGAGTAGCAGAGAAGCGCTGCTTTAATTGTGCCCTGGATTTAATTAGGTTAAGGACTTCTGCCTTGAGCAACTCAATATTGAAGGGCTTTCCAATATAACGATCTGCCCCCGTCTCAATCCCTTTTATCCGATGGCGCACAGCACTCAAAGCACTCAAGAGGATAATTGGAATATGACTCGTAATCAAATTGGATTTGAGTTGATGGCAAAATGCTATCCCATCCATCTTGGGCATCATCACATCACTAATGATCACATCGGGCTGTTTATCTTTGCTAATATATAAGGCCTCTGCACCATTGCATGCCTCAAGGACAGTAAAGTCTGACCGAAAGAAGTCGGCCAAGTAGGTTCTAATTTCTTTAGAATCATCAACAATCAGAATTGTAGACGATTTCTGCTCTGTAGTTGGTTGTTCTAGGCTTGAAATTAAACTATCTAGCGTCGTACATTCGGAAAGCAGTTCTCCTGCTTTACTGTATTGCACCCTTTCTTCTTTCTTCAAATGTCCATTCCCCAGAGGGAGGTGAATAGAGAAAGTACTGCCTTGATTTTCTATAGCGTCTACCTTTATTTTACCATGATGAAGCTCGACTAGTTCCTTTGTGTAAGATAATCCGATACCAAAGCCAAACTCCGTTTCTGTCGTGTCATGCTCGACCCGGTAGAATCGCTTGAAAATTTTATCCAATTGATCCTTTGCCATTCCTCTGCCATTATCCGCTACCGTTATCGACACATGATCATCCATCAAATCCTCATGAATGGCTATTATAACCTGTCCTTCTATTGGCGTATATTTGATTCCATTAGCAATCAAATTATTAAGGATTTTCTCCATTTTATCCCAGTCAAACCATAAGTTAATGGTTGTCGCTTTGGATTGAAAGGATAAGTCGATTTTCTTTTTCTCAGCTATTGACTGAAAGGAAGCGCTGATCTGCTTCGTAAAGTAGACGATGTCACCTTTGGCTGCTTTAAGTTTCACTTCTCCTAGTTCAACCCTTCGTATATCTAGCAATTGATCGATTAATGATTGGAGTTTTCGGGCATTTCTAAGGATCATTTTGTAAGTGCGTTCAACATGGGTGTTGTCCTTACTTTTAGAAAGTAGCGTTTCTAGGGGGCTAGTCATTAAGGTTAAGGGGGTTCTCAATTCATGGGTGATATTCATAAAGAACTGTAGCTTTGATTGATACACTTCCTCTTCCTTCTGGTGCGTAAATCTTTCTTGCTGGAGCGCATTTTCGGTGCGTATTCTAGCCATTTCGAATCTTCTATACAAATGGAAGATGCCTATAACCCCCAAGCCATACAAGGTAAAAGCCCACCAGCTGAACCAAGGTTTAGGTAGGATTTTAATTTGTAGCGTTTTATAGCGACTTGGCCATTGATGCTCAGACCTCGACGCCTTGACTTGAAATTCATATTCTCCGGCAGGTAAATTTGAATAATCGGCATACCGCCTGTTGGCCCCTATTTGCCATTGCTCCTCATAGGGATATAATCGATAAGCATAATAATTATTCTGAGGATCATCATAGCTCAAGGCGGCAAATTCAAAACTAAAAACGGATTGCCTGTGATTCAGGGTAATCGAATCAGTCGTGCTGATAGACTTTTTCAATGGATTTCCAAGTTCTCCGATGGGCATCGTCTTTTTGAACAGCGAGAACTGAGTGATTTCTAGCGGGAGATCAGTCGTGTCAAAACTTAACTGGGAGGGATTAAAGATACTCAGGCCATTGATGCCTCCAAAACATAATTCTCCAGCGGCGGTTTTGTAAAATGACTTTGGCAAAAACTGATTGGCTTGCAGGCCATCATGCTGGTGAAGGTTTCTGATGACACCCTTTTCGTGATGATATAGACTTATGCCTTTATTGGTACTGATCCACAACTTGTCTCCGTCCTCTAAAATGCCAAACACTAAATTTCCAGAAAGACCGTCTTCTTCCGACACGATTTTAATCGTATTGTTTTGCCGATTAATTATTTGAAGGCCGCTACCGTAGGTCCCTACGATCAATCGTTTTTTGTGATCTTCATGAATCACGTTGATACCGAGCTTAACATGTGGATTTTTTTTAACGAGTTCCTCATATAAAGTGGGTACTTCATTTTTGGGATTAAAACGCCACAGGCCATTTTTATCGGTGCCTATCCATAGTATTCCTGCACTGTCTTCGTAGAGGTAACTGATTTCTTTAAAGCCTTCGTATTTAGTTAGATTATGGGCATATCGGGTAAAGGTTTGGGTTTTGGGGTCATATTTGGTAATACCCTGGACCCTTGTTCCAATCCAAATATTGCCCTGGTAATCCTGCAACAAGGTTTTGATAAAGCCTTTATTTAGGCTGTTCTCATCATTAGGATCATGCCTGAAATACTGCCATTCAGCCGTTTGGGGCGCAAATGAAAAAAGCCCATTTTGTGTCCCCAACCACAACTTTCCGTCGCGATCTTTGATCATCGATTTGATGTTTTTTTCACCATGGTCCATATGATCTTTGGAAATAGGTAGGCTGTAAAAAGTTGTTTTTTGATGAATCCGATCAATGTAGTTAAGTCCCCCTCCATCATCTGTAGCTACCCACAGATTCCCTTTTTTATCTTCTGTAATGGCCTTCACAATATTAGAACTCAAGCTTAGCTTTTTGGTGTTTTTATGGTAATGCAAAAATGGATTATTCTCTTTCAAATAGTTAAGGCCATTGTGCCAGGTCCCAATCCAAATCCCTCCCGTATGGTCCTGATAGAGTGTATTGAGCGCATTTGAGTTGAGCTTAGCTTGCGCTGAATTATGTTTGGAATAGTGGGTAAATAACTCTGTTCTTGGATCAAAGTGGTTGAGTCCGCCCCGGCCACTAGTGATCCATATATTATCCTCATTGTCTTCGATAATATCATTGATGAAATCACTGCAAAGTGTATTCTTTGCCCCATTAATATGTCGGTATTGCTTCCACTGTTGCACATGATGCTCGTACTTCATCAGGCCAGTTCCTCTAACGCCTATCCATAAATTTCCTAGGCGATCTTCTAGGAGTCTGACGGCAAATTCTACATTGTCAACTTTAGGTGGGGAGTGATGGTCAAGCGGATTAGAGAATTGTTGGCTTTCAGGATCAAAAAGTCGAATACCAGCTACACACCCAATCCAAAGCCTTCCTTTTCGATCTAGTAGTAAATCACCAATTTCTCCTAGATAGTTACCTTGCTTGTCTCTGGGCAGAAAACTTTCAACTGATTTAGTCTCGGGATTAAAGACTTGTAACATATTGGTCCTTGCTAGCCAAAGATTACCCTCCACATCTTCCGTTATTCTTTTAATGGCACCCATCTCTGAGTTATGTAGGGTCGGATGGTCCGGGATGACATGCTCAAAAGTGGATAAATCGCGGTTGAAGTAGTTGAGTGAATGATTAGTGCCAATCCACAATCGTTGCTTACTATCTTCAAATAGACTATGGATGCTGTTGTCATCTATTGAAGTGCTGTCAATAGGATCATGATGATAAGTAGTAAACTCATAGCCGTCGTACTTATTCAAACCATAGCGAGTACCAAACCACATATAGCCTTTACTGTCTTGCTGTATGGCTTGTATCGTTACCTGTGATAGACCATTTTGGATAGAAATAGGCCGGAAAAGCGGATGGGTAGGTTGGGCCCTTAGGCGGGGAACTAGCAACATCAATAAAATAAGCGGCCCTAGACGTATCAAATTATAAGCTGCATTAATCTCAATGATTTTATCCCATTGTAGTTCAATGTGATGATTAGTTGACCTACCACGCTCGACAGAAATCATAGGCTATTGCTTAATTGATATCTGGATATTGTGCTTTCCTAAATTTAATAGCTAGAAAACGAATGACCAAATAAAAAGAACTATTTCCCCTCTAATTTGAACTATTATTCTACCTCTTTAAAGAAAAACCATCTCATATTTGATGTTTCCAATTAAAATGCACATATGAAGAATTTAACTTTTTTGATCCTGCTGATTGGGAATTTGATAATCTGTAGTTGCTCCAATCAGGTACCGAGTGACGATACTGCGACTAAAACGGGATCAGAAAATGCCCCGCCAAATTTTGTGGTGATTTTTACTGATGACCAAGGCTATGGTGATCTAAGTTGTTTCGGTAATCCGACTATTCGGACACCCAACCTGGATAGAATGGCTTATGAAGGCCAAAAGTGGACACAGTTTTATGTAGCTGACCCCGTGTGTACGCCAAGCCGGGCTGGCTTGATGACCGGGCGGTATCCTATTCGCAATGGGATGTCATCGGCTGCTAGGGTGGTTTTGTTTCCCGATTCCAGGGATGGTCTTCCGCAGTCGGAGGTCACTATTGCTGAACTTCTGAAGCAAAAGGATTATGCTACGGCGGCTGTTGGCAAGTGGCACCTGGGACACCGGCCAGATTTTCTTCCTATGAAACAGGGGTTTGATTCCTACTATGGGATTCCATATAGCAACGATATGGATTGGACAGAGGAACAACCGCACTATATAACCAATATAGATGACCCCGATTACTATTCCGATACGGCTTACTTCCAGGTACCCTTAATGGAAAATGAAGAGATCATCGAGCGTCCCGCAGATCAACATACCATTACAAGAAGATATACAGAGAGGTCTGTTGAGTTTATCAAGGCAAATAAAGATAAACCCTTCTTTCTCTACCTAGCCCATAGTCTTCCACATATCCCCCTATTCGTTCACGAATCTTTTCGTGGCAACAGCAAGCGTAGTTTGTATGGTGATGTCATTGAAGAAATAGATTGGAGCGTAGGGCAAGTCTTACAAACGCTGCGTGACCTCCAATTGGATCAAAACACGATAGTCGTATTTACTTCTGACAATGGCCCTTGGTTAGCTTTCAAAACACATGGCGGTTCTGCAGGCCCCTTACGGGCAGGCAAGGGCACTACTTTTGAAGGCGGCCAAAGAGTGCCGACCATCTTCTGGGGCCCTGGAAATATCGTCCCTGGCGTCGTGACGGAGATGGGATCTACCCTGGACTTGATGCACACTTTTGCTGCGCTTAGTGGTACTGAAATCCCAAGCGATCGCAAAATGGACAGCTATGATTTGTCTCCAGTATTGAAAGGAGAGGGCCCTAGCCCACGTAAGGAATTTCACTACTGGACCAGAGGCCTATTGCATGCTATACGTGCGGGGCAATGGAAGTTGCACATCAGACAGCGAGAACCTATCAATTATGGTAAAGTAGCTGAAATGGATCATCCTGAGTTGTACGATGTTGAATCGGATATTTCCGAGCAATATGATCAGTCAGCCACTCATCCTGAAATTGTTAAGCGCCTGGAAGAAATGATCAAAGTTCACCAAGCGGACATGACTGATTTGCTACCGGATAATTTGGTAGCGAGGATCGATGAATAGGCGCTCTTTGCCAACGGAACCAGTATTCAAGCCCTTAGAACAAAAAATCTACCTGTAGTAACCATCAATAATTAATATTTGATGAGAGACATCTATTATGAGTAGATGCGCTAAGTCTCTTTTGCTTTAAACGAAAAATCAACAATCCAACGATTATGAATTTAACAAGCGTATTGAAAAAATTAATGCTCCTGACCGGCCTATTGCTAAGCACTTGCTTAGCCAATGCGCAAGTAACGGGAGTGATTACAGATGCTGAAACCGGCAATTCACTGATCGGCGCTTCTGTTTTAGTCAAGGGAACAGGAACAGGAACGGTCAGTGATATAGATGGGACTTATTCCATTGCAGCCAAGGAAGGGGATGTTCTTCTGATTTCTTATACGGGCTATGAAGACCAAGAAATGACGGTTGGAACCCAGAAGGTGATAGATTTCGCCTTGGCTACAGGAATAGCATTGGATGAAATAGTTGTGATTGCCTATGGTACGGTTAAGAAAAGCGATCTCACTGGCTCTGTTTCCTCGATGAAGGAAAAAGATTTCAATCAGGGCGTCAATAACTCTATCGACCAATTGATTACAGGGCGTGCAGCTGGCGTACAAGTGTCGCAAACCAGTTCTGAACCGGGAGGAGGTGTTTCCATCCGAATTAGAGGGGCCAATTCCATTACGGCAGGTAACGAACCGCTCTATGTTATTGATGGTTTTCCGATCGATAATAGCAATCTGATTCAAGGGGGAGGGGCCGCCAATGTGGGAAGTACAGTAGTAGGAAGAAACCCACTAAGTGCGCTTAATCCAGCCGATATTGAGTCGGTAGAGATTCTGAAAGATGCCTCTGCCACCGCCATTTATGGCGCAAGAGGGGCTAATGGCGTCGTTCTGATTACAACCAAGAGTGGAGAAGCCGGGCGGACTAAAGTCAGCTATGATGCCTATTATGGGCACCAACAAGCACCTCGGAGGTTGGATGTATTAGATACCGATGAATATATCCAAATCATGAATGAGATAGCTTCAGAGGAAGTAGGAGGGGAGATTTTTAGTAGTGCAGATATTTCTGCAATCGGTGATGGGATAGATTGGCAAAATGAAGTATTCACTAGTGCGCCGATTATCAATCAGAATTTGAGTTTTTCGGGCGGATCTGAAAAAACGTCTTTTTTTGCTTCACTTAATTACTTTGACCAGGATGGTGTTGTCAAAGCAACCGGGGTAAAGAAATACGGAGGAAGATTGAATCTAGCTCATGAGTTAAGCGATAAATTTAAGGTGACTTTTAATCTAAATACGAATGTGCAGTTTGATGACTTCGCGATCGATAATGCCGCGACCAATGAAGCCCAAGGCCCAGTATATGCAGCTGTACTATATGACCCGACCGAACCTATTTATAACTCAGCGGGAGGCTTTAATCATTCTTCTAATCTGACGGTACCCAATCCGGTAAGTTTGGTAGAAGGGATCGAATCTTTGGGGCAAACCAATCGGACATTTGGTAATATGACCATGAACTATGAAGTGTTACCCGGCCTGGCTGCCAAGCTGAATTTTGGATCGGATCGTCAAACCGTCAGAAGGGATATTTACAATAGTAGAGCGACCTTGAGAGGGGCTGATGCAGCTGGTAACGCAAATATCCGCTCCCTGGATTTGACCAACTATCTGGTGGAGTATACGATGAACTATAACAAGGAGATCAATGAGAACAATCGGTATTCTATTTTGGGAGGTATTACCTACCAAGAGTTTCAAAGTCGAAACTTCTCCTCCAACGCGCAGGGCTTTCCTGCCGACGCTACGGGGGCAGACAATCTAAGCCTCGGAGATCCAGCACTGGCGCAGGTCACTAGTAATAAGCAAGAAAATACTTTGTTATCTTATTTGGGTAGAGTCAACTATAGTTTGAATAACAAATATCTTTTCACCGCTTCTATCAGAGCAGATGGCTCTTCCCGTTTTGGTGCCAACAATAAGTACGGATACTTCCCTTCCGTGGCTGTAGCCTGGAAGGTGAGTGAGGAGGGGTTTATTCCTGCAGGATTAGATTTGAAATTTAGGGCCAGTTGGGGCCAAACGGGTAACCAGGAAATTGGTAATTATCGATCTCTTTCTACTTTCACATCTGGTGGTCAGGCTATTCTCAACAACAGTATTTTGTCGGGAACCCAGCCCTCAAGAATCCCGAACCCAGATTTGAAGTGGGAGACTACTTCACAGACAAATGTTGGGATTGACTTTGGATTTTTGGAAGGAAAAATTTCGGGATCAGTGGATTACTTCATCAAGAATACGGATGAGCTTTTGCTTAATCTACCTCTCCCTAGGTCAACGGGTTTCACCTCTATACTTACTAATGTTGGAAAAGTGCAAAACTCGGGGATAGAATTACAACTCAATTCTACCAATATCAATAAGGGTGACTTTAGGTGGACGACCAGTTTTAATATCTCCGCTATTTCGAATAAAGCCGAAGAGATTGGTGGATTGACCCAAATTGTCACCGGTAGTTTAGCCAATGTGGGGAACAGTGCCATCATCACGCCCGGGGAGCCTATTTTCTCCTATTATGGCTACAGAATTACTGGCATCTTCAACACGGCGGATGAAGTGGCTGCCTCCGCTCAGCCTAGCTCAAAACCTGGTTATCCTATCTTTCAAGATACCAACGGTGATGGCGCCATCACCCCAGCCGATCAGGTCATTTTAGGCAAGCCATTCCCAGATTTTACAGCGGGTTTGGGGAATGATATTTCTTATAAAGGATTCAATTTGAATTTCTTTATCCAAGTGGTGCAGGGCGTAGAAAATATAAATGTCCAATCTATACAAAGTATGTATCCTGCCAACTTTAGAAGGAACAAATTCAGACATCAGTATATTGACCGATGGTCACCTACCAATACAGACGCGACTTTCCCATCTGGCGTTTCTCCTTCAGCATATGGCGGTGGAAAAGTAAATAATTTGACCATCGAAGATGCTTCTTTTATTAGGCTAAGGACCGTTTCCTTGAGTTATAATATTCCAATGGGGAATAAAAAGGTATTGCAAAGCCTACGCTTATATGTCACCGGACAAAACTTGGTTACGATTACAGACTATGTTGGTTCTGTCTCTTATACACATCTCCGAGCCCACGAGACCGAGGCTGATCT
>CAJXUM010000190.1 GCA_913060855.1 uncultured Lewinella sp.
TACACTATCCTCTTCGTCGGCAGCGTCAGATGTGTATAAGAGACAGATACCTGGCGCGCAGCCGACTGCAACTGATACGGGAGGCAAAGCCCCCAGCATGGAAGAACAAGCCGCAGACAGCTGTGCCGAAGGCGCCCTAGAGCCGGAGAAGCCTACTAGTGGATAAGAACGAACAAAGGAAGTAATGGAAAAAGACATGATAAATGAAGCACGGGAGAATGATAGCACTAGCCCTGCCAGGCCGAAGCCCCGAGCCCAATGCAGCTACTGAACGCCCGGTACTGCCCAGCAACCAATCGATGGCCAGTACCGCAGCGAGCCGTCTGCCATGGTGGAGCGCCCGGAGGGGAGGGATAATGGGTAATGAATAGTGTGTAATGAATAATGAGTAATGAATAGTGTGTAATGAATTGAATTGTCTTTAATAATTGGGATATACCGCTTTGGCATTATTCCTCCCCCGAGGACGAACGACCATGGTGAGCGCCGAGCGAGGTACTACCTTGATTGGGTTGCTGGGTTGTTTTTCAGCCATTAAGAATAGCCCAAAGCATCCAAGGGTAGAAGGAATATCGGTGATGATTAAAGAAGTCACTAATGAGGGATTCAAGGAAATTTAGAACATCAAAGGTCCTTCAATACATCTTCTGGATCTTCTTTATCATGTCGGATAGTTAGGATACGAACGATGCCGTCCATTTTTAACACTCTAAAGATGATTTTATAATCCCATTTTTTGGTATATCGTACGGTGTAGTCTAAGTCTTCTGTTCCTAGAAAGGGAGGCTTACTATCAGGCAGCTTTTCTAGTTTTCTTGCAGTAGATATTAATCCACGACGGATTTTCTTCGCCACGACCGGCGAGGCATTCTTTTGTTGGTAATCAGATATTTCTCGGAGCCGTTTTCTTGCTTTCAGAGAGAAGATTACGCGGAATAGCTTACCTACCATTGTTCCATTTCTTTCTCCAACTCATCGATGGTAATAAACTCACCTCGATCGATTTGAGCATTCCCTTCTTCTATCTCGCTAATCAACTCCGCCTTAGTCATCGGTTTATGATCTGATGCTGCTACAATAGCACCTATCTGCTCATCAGTAAGTTCTTCTTCTTTTGGCTTTTCTTCCACATAAGTCTCCAGCATAGCATGAACCACCTTCAGGAAGTTATCATCTACTTGATTTAAAAAACCATCTATCTTGCTTCTAAGCTCTGCGGTGCTCATTGGATTAGTCTTTTTGTAGATCAATGTTGTACTCATAAAGTTAACGATTTTAGAGATGAATTAGTTGTTTTGTCAATAAAATGGGAGATGTCGACGGATTTTCTATATCCTCAGCACCTATCATGAGGTATTTTATACAGTATTTTGGAGGGGAGAGAAAGGAGGTGTCACACTTTCCCTTCCCTAGTCACATTAAGCAGCTACCGTTTCTACTTCATCAATCACGGCTGTTTCTTCTTTCTCGGGCGGGCAGTAATTTTGACTTACTATGGACTATCGACCGCCAACCATCGACCGCCGAAACTGTAGGGGTGAGCATCCAGATTAGATAGGACACTGGCAAGCTATCGGCTTGCCAGCCAAGTGCGATTATTTTAAGCGAGTGATTAAAGTTAAAGGGAGAAGGAATTGTTGGTTGCGGGCGATGAGGCTTACTATGGAATATCGACCGCCTCATTAGTCATGTATCAGGCCTTCTGTCTTCTGTCCTCTCGGTTCTGTCCTCTGTTGTTGATAGGACGCTGTCAAGCTATCGCTTGGCCAGTCAAGTGCGACTTGCATGCTGTTTGGGTTAGCGAGCCATCCTCAGTTTCTGGGTAAAGACTTCTTTCAGACTTACAACAACTTCTTTGATTTTGAGTGTCTCGTCAATACAGATGACACGCCGAGTATTTCTGAACCTATGGAAGTAATGGTATTTCCCAATCCATTTCAATCGGAATTTCATATAAAACTGTCTGGCACAGAAAACCAGGAAATACATATTGATTTACTGAATATACAAGGACAAATTTTATTTTCCCAATCGAAGCAAGTCTTACAAGGCCTGCCTATTGAGATTATAATTCCGGGACTATCTTCCGGTATGTACTTGCTAGTTATTCAAGGAAAGCATGATATCCTAGCCAAAAAAGTAGTAAAAGAATAGCGGTTTGTAATTATTGCATTTGTGTTTGTCTTGGAGATGAAGGGTGGTCCTGGTAGGCTATTGACCAGGCCTACCTACTGTCATTATGACGGCGAGCGGAAGCTCACTTCAGAAGTCTCGCCAGGCAAGCATTTATTGCCAATAAGCTTAGATATACTCGATGCAAAATGGTGTGGAAAACCTCCAAACTGTTTTGGTCAGTATATACTATACTTGAAGAGCGTTTGGATTCCTGATGTGACTCCTGCCAGCCAGGCATGCCCAAACCTATTCAGCGTCAGTATAAATACTATCTCGCCTATTTTCACCTCCGCCCTCCTTGCCTTTCTCACCTCCAACTTAACCATAAACAGAGTGGTTTCCTGCAAAGCAGGGACACCTTGTCTCATTTACCCGACAGTTTATCTCGGGCTCCATCATGCTCGTAGATGGTGGGAAACACCTGTGCTGCTCTTGGCTAGGGCATATTGCAGGTGGGAAACACCTGCAATGGCACAGGTGAGAAAACACCAGCCCTGGTAAAAAAGTAAACTCACCGATGACATTTTCCTATCCATAGCACCATTATAAGGTGATAACAGTTACCAAGTAGGTTTTTCAAAATGAATCCTGAAAGGTGCGCAGATAAAGGCTTCTGCTCACCCTGGTAGCTCATTTTCTATGAGTAGGCTCAGCCAAATGACCGGCGGAGCCCCTAAACCTTAATGTGCTATGGAAAAGCAAACAGTAGTTCGAACCACCCCTTCCAAAACCAACAAATTTGATGCTTTCAAGGACATGAAATTGGAAGATCAGCAAGCCAAGCAAGTCAAAGGAGGAGATGGAGAAGAAGGAGACGACACGGGTATTGTGGGAGAGATCGATGTGGTTGATTTGTAGGTCCACTAGTAAGTCTTAGCAGCTCATTACGAGTATTCAGTATTCCTCATTGGATGCTGGAGACTCGTGGTGACGCTTTGTGGGGGGAAAGTACTAGCGCAATGGAGGTTTTACTTCTATCAATTTTTCCTGGAGCCAGGCTTTTAGTATTAAGGGGGAATAGCTGTCTATTGTAGTGCTAAGTTCACGATAACTGCTAGGGGTTCTCTTTCTGCTAGTAGCGAATTTTGCAATGGCTTGGGTGGCCGCTGCAAAGTTGAGGTAGGCCCGTGCTCGCTGAGGATGCAATTGGGTATGACCCTTAATCATCCGATGGAAAGCTTTCAGTTTGGATCGGAGAACCTCTCGGAAAGAATCATCACTTATCGTTGCTTCTAACAAACAACGTACGGACAGCGAATGTATCCGGATCCGATAGGTAATATCGGTCGAGGACACATCTCGCAAACGCCTTTCAGCGGTAATGAAATCCCCTTGATGAAAAGCCAGGTAGGCGTGACCCAATGCTAAAGTTTCCTTTTTAAAGCGAGGCAATAATTTTGATTCATAGGACCGGATAAACGTCAAGGCCCAGTCTATTTCTTTAGCCTGTGCAGCAAAAATACAGGTATTCAAGAAAAGGCCATCAGCCAGTATTCCTTCTTGCAAAAAAAGCTGGGTTTCAATGCCATGTCGATACAAAGAGACCACCGCAGGAAGGAATTCGAGTTGCCCTGCCGAAATACGAGAGGTCCCCAGGTTGCATAATTTCATCAACAAGAATGCTTTTTCACGCTGATCCAAAGCGGTGGTGGTGCGGAGAAAACTTTCCTTAGCGACCTCAAAATCGGATAAGCTGCATTCCTTTTCGAAAAGTAGAACCAATTGATAGTACTGTTGTAGCAAGGGATAGGAGGCCGTCAGCGAAGCGGCATGATGGACCAGGGCGTTCAACCAAGATTGATCCAGTCGGTAAGGATTGGCTTTAATTCCGCCAGCCAGGTTGGCTACAATCGCAAACTGGTGCAGGCAATAGTGTTGGTCTAAATAATCATTGGCCTTTTGTTGTAATTCTCTTGGATCGGCTGGGGTGAGTTTATCCGGATACCGATAAAGGTCATGATAAAGTTCCCAGAGTCGAAGGCGGGCAATAGGAGATTGCTCTTGGATGGATTCGAAATATTGGACAGATTGCTGCGTTTCCTTTAGAAAGTGACGAGATAAGCCGCGCTCGCGAAAAGCCTTGGTGCGACTCATGTGGCCGAGTGCTTCATCGCGCCTCAATTGTTGGGTTTGTAGGAAGGTTTCCAGTAAGCGATTCAATTCACTATACCGATCATTGAGCCACTTGGCATCGAAGCCGTATCCGGGCCTTAAAGCCCCGTAGAGCTTCTTCCTGTCGACCTGATCATAGCGAGGATGAAAGTCTAGCAGGTACCGAAACAAAGCAATAGGCGCTGGTTTGACATTGAAATAGGGCGAAAGCAAGAATTTTTCAACCCATTTCAGTTCCCGATTCTCAAGAGATCGAAGTAATTGATAAAGTTTTGCCAATTTTATGTTCTTATTAAATAACTGTTTATCAGTTAAATATGATAAAATTATAATAAATATACTAATAAAATTGAAAATTATAAAGCTATAAAAAACCTCGCCCCAACTATCAATTATGGATCCTTTCCTTTAAATTAGTCCTCAACAGCCGAAAACTACACAAACAACAATACTGAATTTTGCATGTACTGCGCTAGTAAGGTCACTGTACCTACTAGGGCCTAAAACACTATTATATCTATGACAACCCTACACCTACTGAAGGTCTGGTTTGATATGGCTATCAAGCACCGGGATTTGCCCGTCTTCAGGTCAGCCTTGCAACAAGGCAACTCTCCCGCTCCTACTTTAGCTGGAGCTTATCCGCTTATTCAATACAAAACCCGCTTTTACGAAGGTCGCCAACGAGCGATGATGATCGTAATCGGCGATAAAATTATTGAACTGAAAGAACAGCTATCGGTCCATTCGCCTAAGATTAGTATCAATGGGAAAGAACAAGTTTTAGCGGTTGCGGGCTCCAAGCTCCTACCCTTCCCACTGCGTACCGACAAAGGCTATCATACTTATCATCTATTCAATTATCAGGTCTTCAATGCGGAGCAATATGCCCACTATCTAAAATTGGAATCTACAACTGATCAAATGGCTTTTTTACAGCAGGCATTGTTCCAAGACTTGACCACTTTTATCGAGGGGGTCGGCTGGTCATTGGACCCCCCCATGAAGATCCGAAGCCTACAGGTATTGCAACTTAAATCGATGATTTACAAGGAAGAGCAGGTTTCCTGTTTCGACCTCCGCTTCCGCACCAATTTGTGGATACCTGAACATATTGGCCTAGGACGTGGTGTGGATTTGGGGTTTGGGGTGTTGCGATTGCCGGGGAGGAAGGGGTGAGGAAAGCGGAAATCGGAAATCGGAAAGTGGAAAGTGGGAAAGTCGGAAAGTGGAAAGTCGGAAAGTGGAAGTCGGAAAGTGGAAAGACCAGCATCCAACTCTGTGCCTCAGTGTCGTTCCCCAAAGGCGTGACTCAATAAGGAACGAACGGTGAATAGGTGAAGTGGGTGAAGTGGTGAATAAGAAAACTCCGTGTCTCCGTGTCTCAGTGTTCTCAAAAGGTGTGACTCAGGAGCCATACTAAGCAAACAATCCCTTCTGACATCGATAAGTGCATTGCCACTCAAGAGCAGTACATGCGCTCGGGGCTGGGCGGCCTTTGGGTCCCTGGCCCTTTTATTTATTTATGCGGCTATTTTTTGCGCTACTTGCCCTTGTAGGCTTTCCACATCTAGCCATTGTAGCAAAGGGAGGGATTCTAGCAAATATTGCTTCATGATAGGAATGGGATCCTCAGTCACTATTCGATCATAGGGCAATACGAGCCAGAGGAAGCTTTCTTCCTGTTCTTGCCAAGCTTCAGTAGTATCACCATCATTAACGGCTACAAAGGTCACATACAGTTGATCTCCCCCAATTCCTTCCAAAAGGGTATTAAAGTAGGAGGTGTCAATGGCCGGACTAGTTACTAGATCTACTCTTTTATTAAATTGCATATTCTTCGATATGTATTAAAAAGTTCTATCTCAGCGCTACACCACTTCCTGGCGGAATGGATAACCTCCTTGGTATTGCCCGGGCTAAGTTTTTTATAAATTTGATTCTTCAAAAGAAAATATTTGCCATTTCTCAATGCTTGAGGAGGACAAGCAGGGCAAAAATAGTAAGAATCGGTATTGGTTTGCAGCATCTATAACTCAGTCTGTGTTCGATACCGACTTATCTTTTCATCGATGGCTTCTTGTCGTTCCCTAGATAAAGTAAAACTGCCATCAGGCAACTCGATAACTACTTCTCTCCAGCTCGGAAGTTGAGCTACTATCAATGATAATAGCAATAATGCAGTAAAGAAGATGAAAAAAAGCCATTTTCTTCTGCTATGTACTAATTTAGACTCCATGGTAATCGTTGAATTAAGATCTACCTTGGAGCGTTTTCGGTAACAAGATACAAACGTTTTCATAAACAGGCAAAATGTAAATAGCGGAAGCCAATTATTTTTTGCATTTTTAGGGAAAACTGCATGGGATTAAAAAACACCTTCATCACCATCATAGGAGATCAGCCCGCACCCAATATTTTTCTAATTAAGGATAGGGTTTTCCAAGATATAGATCATTATATCTTTATCACTACTGCCTTAATGGAGAGCAGAAATCGACTCGAACACCTTCTAGCAGCATTAGTTATCCCCAGTGAAAGGTACGAGGTGCTTACGATTTCACCGAATAATTTAAGTGCTATTCGGGCTAGCCTCAATGCTCTGGACTTGGAGAAACGAATGGGTAATTACCATATTAATATTACCAATGGGAGTAAGATGATGGCGATAGGAGTGTTTAATTATTTTATGAGCGAGAGCTTGGTAGCTAGGAGTAAATTCTATTATATTTCCATACGAGATCGACACTTTCTACAGATCTTTCCCGAACAAGAATATCGAGCCATTAAGCTTAGTCATCAAATTAGCCTGACAGAGTACCTGAGAAGTTATGGGATCAGCATTAATGGAAATACGAAATTATTTGAACCCAAGTACCCTAAAGAAATAGCGGATGTATTTTTTAAGTATTATCTAGATGAAAGCAATTTTAGGATACTAGACAAACCCTTAAAGTATATAGCGAGTGATCTTCGGATTCACTTTAAGAATTGTGAGAACCAGCAGCGGAATAAAGGCCCAGTGTTCATTAATGTGGAAGAGGACCCAAAGTGGAAAGAGCTTATCGTTCAAACGGGCTTTCCCATAGGGGAAGAAGGTTTATTGGGTAAGGAGGACGTGCAATATTTGACAGGAACTTGGTTTGAAGAATGGGTCTATTTTCAAATCAGTAACCATTTACGATTGAATGGTGCTATCATCGGGTGTAGTATTCAACTACATCGATCGGGATCGGAAAGTAACTTGGGGAAGAATGAGTTTGATTTGCTATTTATATTCAAGAATGAGTTGTACGTTATAGAATGTAAGTCCGGCCTACCAGGGAAATATCCAGCAGCCAAGCGAATGTTTGATCAAGCCGCACATCGCTTGGCCGCCTTGCGGTCAGATTTTGGCTTGAAGGTCAATACGATCTTTTTGACTTTATCAGAAAAGTTGCGCAAGAATACCACTGCTCTGAAACCTGCTATAGAAAATAAAGCGCTTTCCCTTAAAGTAGAAGTCTTAGATCGTCAGGATTTGAGAGACGACCCAGACTCCTGGGTTTGGAAGATTATCAAGCCTTAGTTTAACAATATATTTACGATGTCATTTTCCTAGCATTATTCATTATCTTAGACAATAGATTCCTCACTGTTCCATTTGCCATTTTCATTTCACTAGCGATTTCCTTGTTAGAGAAACCTTGTGCTCGAAGATTCAATAGTCGTTGGTCTCGCTCGCTTAATTGGCGGTACCACTGCACATGCGAATCTTGACCTTCCCAGTCAAATAAGGATTGCAGGCTAGTATGAAATCTACGATCAATTTGACTTCGTTCTGGAAGTTGATCTTTCGACAAGGTAGGTTCTTTTCTTGATTTGCGGACCAAGGCAAAGAAAGAATACTTTACGATACCAAAAGCATAATTATCAAGTGATAACTGGCTTGGCAATTGGTTGTCCATTTTATGCAAGAGTATGATCATAGCCTCAGAAAGACTATCATCTATCCAGCTGTGTTGATGTTCCGGATATTTTTGACGGAACTTTCCGTACACTCGATCGCGTAAACGTTGTGTAAAGTGTTTGATAATCTTGGGATTTCTTGCTCGCAACCCAGCAATGACCTCTTGCTGGCTAAATTCGACTTTCTTATTCATGCTGTGAATTTTGAAACTGAAAATTGATGGTGACGATGCTCCATTCGGAGCACCTGGTTGCTACATTTTCAGTTAATTCACATGCCGATTTTAATTGACTTACATGCTATTAAGTGTTACTCGAAATTAGCATAACTGGCCTTTGCTAGTTACGATTTGCTGGCTTCTACTAACTAATGCAGTTCAAAAAAGGATTTGTCATTAGAAAAGTAATCTTTTTTCAAAAATGACAAAAACTACCTGTCTCTTATACACATCTCCGAGCCCACGA
>CAJXUM010000191.1 GCA_913060855.1 uncultured Lewinella sp.
AGCCTCGGTCTCGTGGGCTCGGAGATGTGTATAAGAGACAGCCCGCACACGCCATCTCTCCCCCATAAAAGTGACTCAATTGATAACCATAGGCTTCCGTTTCGCCTGCTGCAAACGGCTTGGCCACCAATGCCCATTCCTGCAACCAATTGACCCGTCGCATATTCTGTTCGTAGGGGCCGGGTTCAAATCCTTCTGTACTTTTAAGGCGATCCAGTTCAGCCATGTACCGATCAACTAGGAATTGCGCAAATTTGCCGGCCTTGAGCCGAGGGGCTTGGCTATTACTTCTTACTTGATCCTCTTTTTCAAAATAATCTACCAGGAGGGCCTTCCAGCGGGTATCATCCGTTGTACCGCCGGCAGGGAGATTGAAGTCCCAGGGGCCTTCGGCACTAGGTTCTCTTAGTACCAGTGTGACACTATCTATATAATCGTATTCACGTATGATATCGGGTCGTAGCCACATTTCGGTGGGAGCTCCCATGGCATCCCCAATGGCCGATCCCAATAACATCCCCATGATTTTGTCACTAAGTATACTATCTGTAAGGGCTGGATCGGCATAATCACTCTTTTCCCAGGAGGGATGAGATTTTACGGCAATTGAGGCTTGATCTTCTACTTCTGATTTAGGAGTACAAGCAATGAGACTGAATAGGAATAGGTAGAAAATGTTCTTTCTAATCATGCGATAGGAGGTTGAAACGAAAGGGCTATTGTTTGAGCAATGAAATGGCTTCTTGCATCAGCTGACCCTTTTCATCAATAGTCAATGCTAAAGGGAGCTGGGCGATGCCAATTAAGCGTCTAAGGATTTCCACACCAATAAATTGGTCGAGTAAAGCCTCATCAAAATCACTAGGCGCTTGGTACTGTTCTCTTACTTTCTGTTGTAAGGCGGGACTAGATTGCGCCATCTTGAGATGGGCCAAAAAGACCGCTACATCAAATTCTGCTAAGCCAAAATAAGAAAACTCGGGATCAATTACTTTTACCGTCCCATTTACTTTCAACCAGCTGCCCGGATAAAAATCACCGTGTATAAGATGATTTCCTTCTCCAAGGTATAATTCTCCGAGTTGGCTGATTTTTTGTCGGAGGGAATCATCGGCATAAATGGGTTCAGCTAGGCTTCGAAGTCCCGGCTGGATGCCGTCTAAATCCATCCCATTATCTGAGCGGTAAGGAAAATCAAAAATATGCTCGTGATTGAGTTCCTTCAAAGCTTGATTCTTAGGGAAACTATCCTTGGCGTCGCTAGCCAATACGGTATGGTGTAAGCTTTGTAAGAAGGTGACCAAACTGTCGAGTTCAGCTCCTGTAAAGTCTTCCCCTTTTTGATAGACATAGCTAAAATCAGCTCCATCACCCAAGTCTTCCAAAACAAGGACGTAATTGGCAACATCGGTGCCTACTAACGAAGGGGTATAGGTCTTCAATAACTCATTTTGCTGTACCAAGCTATAAAACTGTGATTCGGTCTGAATTCTTTCGATCGGGGCAGCGAGTTGCGGGTACTTTTCTACCCAAGGTCGCGCCTGCTTGATAATAAAACTGCGTCGGTTGGTTTGGACACGTAGGACAAAATTCATATTCCCTTCTCCGGGTTTCTCCGTGTTCGTGATAACTTCACTTGCGTCCATCCAAGAATGGGCCTTCAAATACTGACTTAGTTCAGATTCTTGTCCTGCGGTTAAAAAAAAAGAGCTTCCTGTAGCATCTATGAAGCGTTGTTTAATATCCATCTCTACTTTTTTGGGAAAGATAGAAATTTATAATTCCTAAGCACAAGGCCAGTAGCTGAAAAATGGGCTTTCACAGGGCCTAGACAACCGCAGTTGGCTTAATTCTGGTTCAATTGTCCTAGTCGAGACGCTTACCCAACCAATTATCATCTCAGGCTGTCTTACTTTTAGATATGCTATATTAGTATTCGAACTAGTCCCTAGACACCATTGAAAATGGCTCTCCCTAACTTCAAAAGGGGATGAGTCACAAAACTTTGATTGTATGAAAAAGTACTTATTGTTCCTTGCTTTAGCTGGCTTCTTTTGTAATTGTGACAGATCAACAGCGGAACTCACGATAGAGCGCTTTGAAACGGCCACGTATTTTGGAGAATGTATGGGAACTTGTTACGAAAGCTTTGCTTTTCAGAAAGGCGTTTTTGCGTGGGAACAGCGAACCTATATTAATGGAGAAATTCAATCGATATGTCAGGGTGCTCAGGGGGAGGAAATCTGGGCTGAATTGCAGACCTTGATTGACTTTTTAGTTATGCAGGATTTGGAGGATGTGATTGGTTGTCCAGACTGTGCTGATGGTGGCGCAACCTACATTGAGCTGACGCAAAATGGAGAAACCAAACGGGTGACTTTTGAGACAGGCAATCCACCTCCAGCATTGGAACTACTCCATGAGCGAATGGATACTTTTATGGTAGAAATTCGTGATTTGCCGGCATGTCAATAGTACCTTTATTTTCTTTTTCAGCAAGGGTAAATAGGATACTGTTACATTTATAAGTATCCTGAAGACGACCACAGCAAAGCCCAACGTAGTAATTTTTCCCATTTTGAGTGTAATGCTAAGCGGCTTGCCCAACAGGGCGCAGGCCCACTTCCACGGAAATGGTTCGTCGAGGAGTCTTGCCCGTTAGGCCATTTTTTACTCAAGAATTGATTGAATTCTACTTAGGCAGTTTAGCCAATATTGCTGTTGCTTTCGGATACCAGTAATTGTCTTCAGGGATGAGGATGAGGGCCGCTCTACAGCTACTATAGTCTTTTTGTTTGAGATAAGTGAGGCCGAGGTACCAACGTGCGGTTTGCTTAAAGGCTGAGTTGCCTTCACTAATGATACTGAAGGTATTGGTGGCTTCTGTAAAAAGGTCTAATTCCAGTGCGCTGATTCCTTTGTAAACTCGTGCACTTACATCTTGCGGATTTTCCTGCAAGTAAGCATCTAGACCATTATAGGCAGTCTGGAAATTTTGACTGTTAAATGCATCTTCGATCTGTGCGATGGCATCATTGCTGGTGCTTCTTTCTTGTAGGGATAATGGCCGATGATCTGCAAATTGCTTATAGCTAGGAGTAGTGTTAAATAAGGCAGGAAAAGCAAAGACCAAGATTAGCACGGCTGCAGCAGCACTGATTAGCCAATAGAGCCTCTTTTTCCCCATGACTACGCGTTTGGCTTCCTTCGGCGGGGCAGTATCTTTACTGAAAAAATCTCCTTCAATGGCTGCAATATTGGATTTGAGTTTTTCTCGATTAGGTCTAACCGCCAAAAAGTCTTCCATTTCCTGGCGAGCCTGAAAAGCGTCGTTTAATTCTTTATCGGTCGATAGGGCTTGCTGGAAATCTGTTAGCTCCTGCTCATCCAGTTCCCGATTAAAATATTGCGCTATCTTTTTTAGGTAGTCGTCCTTCATATACTCATTCTTTAGGCCCCAGCCAGGAGGGTTTTCCAGCGCTCCAGGCAGGCATTTTTACGGCGATACAAAGCATTTGCACTGCTAAATGATAATTGTTGTAGGATGTCTTCAGTGGAACGTCCGCCCTTTATCAGGGTCAGTAACTGCTGACAAAGCTCGGACAATTGTTGAAAGCTAGCCTCTAGCTTTTGGGTTTGGCGGTGAGCTTGCTCGGTTTCTATGAGCAAGTCTTCAATATTGGGGTCATTTTCATCTGTATATCGCCGCAGATTTTCATTTCTTACCTCTTGGTCTCGATTTTTTTTACTTTTTCTATCCAACCATTTATATCGGACTACTCCCATGAAGTAAGCACCAAAGGCACAGGGCAGTTGAAAATCCCCTTTGCTACTCTTATCATACATCGCAATAAGCGCCTCCTGAAAAAGATCTTTAGCCTCTTCGAGTTGTCCCCCATTCTTTAAAACCCAAGATGAAACCTTGGGGGCATATTCCTTATAAATCTGATTCAATACTTGTCGCTCTCCTTGTCTTAGTCCTTGCAGTAGTACTTGGTCTTGTTGTTCAGGCATTGTCAAACGCTTTTCTATATCGCCAAATATACAAGGAATTGTAGGGAAGTTGAAACCCCAGGCCCAGACTTCAGAAGTTTCCTAAGGTGTGGCAAGGAAAACTTCTGAAGTCTTTCTCAGGAAAGCTTAGGCTTAGACTTCAGAAGTTTCCTAAGGCGTGACAAGGAAAACTTCTGAAGTCTTTCCCAAGAAAGCTTAGGCTTAGACTTCAGAAGTTTCTTAAGGCGTGACGAGGAAAACTTCTGAAGTCTTTCCCCAGAAAAATTATTTTCAAAAAAAATAAGCTCCAAGGGTAAGATTCTTTTCCATGGCTAGATAGTAGGGTAAATAGTCTGAGGTATATCCCAACATTGACTTTCGTCATTAGAACATGATTAAAATCCAAAAACACATGAAAAAGAATTGTTTAACACTCTATCTGGCCTTTCTTGTACTCCCACTCATGCTCAGTGCTTCCCATGCATTGCTCGCCCAACCTCCCTTTCAAGCCATTTATGGCGATGCCAAACCACAAGGCTATGAGGAGGTGAGAATACACAATGGCTTTATTTACGCCTGTGGAAAACTCGGAGAAGGCGCTGATGTCTTAGGCGTATTCAGCAAATTTGACATTAATGGAAACCTGCTGTGGACGACGATGATTCAGGATACCACAGTGGAATACCGGGATTTTGTCCCCACTACAGACAATGCGTTCTTGGTGATTGGCCGCACGACTCCCGTAGGTGTTCCCGGGGCTAACCAATATGATAATTACTCCGTCATTTCTAAAATTAGTGATACAGGTGTATTGCAATGGACGAGGTATTTCGATAACCCAGGACGCGAGGTCTTCAATCGGATTATCCGACTAGATGTGGTACCCGCCAATACGGGCCACTACTACGTATTGGGCGCAGAAAACCCTAATACGCAACCCTCTATGACCGATCGAGTGGTGGTTTATAATTTTGATATCAATGGTAATATAATATGGAAAAAACGCTACAATGCCGGAAACGATGATGAATTCCTGAGAGCTATGCTGCCGATTGGCACCAGTAACTTCGTGATTACGGGTAATGCGGACCAACGGGGTAAATTCTTGTTTTTGAATGCGAATGGCGATGTGGCTGGACAAGACTATGAGTATGAACCGCGAACGATCGTTTTTCAGGATGTCGCACTAATGCCCAATCGAGACCTACTTTTGGGAGGAATGAATCGCTCCACTACGGGTGAATCTGCTATGTTGACTCGGATAGATCCAGCAACGGGTTTGCCACGATGGGCCTTAGTCATTCCCGGCCAGACCCGCGTCTGGCATGTGACCGAATTGGATGGAGACGGTGCCTTCTACGCCTTGAGTATGGGCGTTATTGGAGGGGTAAACCGACCTATGGTCCATAAATTCCAAGAAACGGGAACGAACTTTCCTAGCTTGCTATGGTCTCGCCATATGGAAGACGGAGAAACGGACTTCCAAGTAGGTACCCTTCGTTTGTACAACAATAGTGATCTGTTATACCATGACAATCGCGTCAACAATAGCAATGGATATGGTGATTTTGATGCTTTAATTGGGCGTATGGATCGAGAATTTTCATCCTGTATTACCAAAGATGAATTCTTCGAAATCATCCCGATTGAAATAGAACCTTTTAATGCAGAAACCCGGGTGACGCGGCAAGAAATTCCTGAGCCTAGAATTACGGAATCTCAGACGCCGATTGATTGGAAACAAACGCTTCTATGTGAAGATTGTGGAAGAATTATTGACGATAGTCTAACCGTCGATTGCACCGTAGATGGTACTTACGCTTATAGCTTTTACGTCGAAAATCAATCAGGTTATGATGTAACAGGTGTAGTAATCACGGGTTTGCCTGCGGGCTGGACTTTCACAGACCAATATTGGTCGGCACCACACCCCAGTTTCCCCATCCCGAATACTGGAATAGGCGGACCATTCGATCTTACTATTTATCCTCCGGGTCCCATTACGGTACCTACCGAACTCTGTTTTGATGTCGTCTTTTTGAGCGGTACCTATGAGTGCTGTCATTTTACACACTGTATTACCTTGATGCCGACTGATCCCTGTGATCAAGTAGGAGTAGTGGCTACAGCTATTGATGAGGACGGTTTATGTTGTTATGAAATTGAACTCAAGAATGATTTCTGTGATAACTACTTCACGGGCGTACAAACTGAAATCTTGACCCCTGGCGTCTTTTTCAATCAATATGCAGGAGGAAGTACCTGGATACCAACGCCAAATGCGGCCCAAGATCAGATACTTTGGACACCCAATAGTGGTTATATTCCGACCGGCATTAGTAGCGATATGTTCTTCTGTCTGGACGGTATCACCAATACGGCACAAACGCCGCAAGAAGTAGCGTTCCACTGGTTGACGGTAGATGCCACCGGAGAAACGATTATTGCCTGCTCCGATACCCTGCGCTTTGAATGTGAATCTTGCTTGTTGGTAGAAGAGGCGAAAGTAGAATGTGTGGACAACAATACTTTAAGCTATACTTTCACGATTACCAATAATACGGCTCCAGCTGTAACTTCTAATATGATTTTGCTGGAAATGCAGACGGCGGGTCACACCTTCACACCAGATTTTATCAATGTAACCTTAGCTAGCGGCGCTAGTACGACTCAAACAGTGACGATCACGAGTGTCTTACCGCTAAATCCTGGAGATGTATTATCCTACAAAGTGACCTTGCTGGGTGAGGATGGCTGGTGCTGTCACTTGGATGGACTTAGCCTCATCGTCCCCGAATGCGATCAAATTCAGCCCTGTATCGATCCAAATCAAATTGATCAATCGGTTACCTGTCCTGCGCTTCCAGAGCCAGTCTGTGGTTGTGATGGGAAAACATATTTGAATGCCTGCGTGGCCGAATTCTATAATGGACTCACGAGTTGGACCCCTGGACCCTGCGGTGGTCAACCTATTGCCAACCCCATCGAACGGGTACAGCAAATCACCCTATTCCCGAATCCAACGAGCCATGGCATACAAGTTCGCCTTCCGGAACCGGATGATTATGAAGTTCAGGTGCTAGATGTAAACGGTAAAATCGTCCTTGAAGAAAAATTCCTTGAAACGACCCATTTTCAATTATCCCTAGATGAACAGCCAGGGGGATTGTATTACATGCGTATTAAAGGCGCAAAAGGCAAAGTTGAACAGCGACCTTTTGTGAAGATTAATCGCTAATCCTCCTTGCACATTGGTTATCCCAAAGCCGATGCTATCCAATGCACGAAGGCCTTATCCCTCTCTTGGGAGGGGCCTTCGGCTTTTGATAAGATCAAATTTTGATCGACTAAGCTACATTCCACAGAAATTCTATACTTTTAAAATAGCTTCTTAGCGTAAAAACAACCATAAACCACTTTTCCACAATGAAAATACAGCGAGTAATACCCCTTCTTTTTTTACTAAGCTACTTTAGTTTCTCAGCGATCTCACAGACTGTTTTATTTGAGCAAGATTTCAATAATGGCCTGCCTACTGACTGGACCGAAGGAGGAGCCGCGGATGAACTCCCTTGGCAATTGCGGCTAACGGGAGCAGCCAATTTGGGCCAATTCTGGAGCAACAGACAGCGCCTTGATTCTCCCTCCGATGGTGGAGCGATGGTTTTTGATTCAGATGGCTATCAATCCAATGCAGAGACCCAAATACCCTTTCCGCACCGAGGCGTGCTTATCTCTCCTATTATTGATATACCTGAAAACCAACGAATTGGCCTTCAATTCTATCAGTACTTTCGCAATTTTGAAGCTTCGACGAGCATAGGAATCTCTACCGATGGCGGAGAAAATTGGCAAGACATTACCCTCAATCAAAATATCACGCTAGGAGCTGAAACCAGTAATTCTAATCTAGTATTTCTAGAGTTGAGTGATTTTATCCAGGGACGCACGAGCTTACAGCTTCGCTTTGTCTTCGAAGGCAGTAATTTCTTTTGGATTATTGATGATATTCAGCTTTTAGGTTTGCCTCCTGAATTTGGTAGAACATTCCCGCAATTACTCGGCGATAGTCTCACAGCCTGGGACGTTCCGTATCTGGTTGATTCACTAGGCGGGGCCTATCCACCCGATGAGTTAGCCATCGAATGGTCTCCTACGGCTACGGAAGGGTTCAAGGATAGTTTGCGCAATGAATTACAGGTCGTTTCTTATGATACTTGTACCTGTAACAATTTAGAGCTCTTTCATTTCGCCGATACCTTTGCCATAGACCTTTCTCAAAATCTATTAGTCAATGGTGACTTTGAAAGTGGAGCTCGGGATTTTAGGAGCGAGTTGAATAATAACTGTGGGAATTGTGCGGCGGCTTCCTATTGTGTAGGTACGCAGATGACGGATATTTGTCCCTTTAGTGCGACTTGGAGTAGCAATAACTTCATGGCTTTTGATAATCCAGGAAGCAATCAGTTTTTGATAGTAGATGGTGGAAATGCAGGGGCAGATATTTGGTGTCAGGATGTAAGCCTAGTTGCCAATGAAACTTATCTTTTTGCCTTCAGAGGTAGAAACTTAATCGCTGACAATGCGAGCCCCCAGTTGCGCTTAATGGCCAATGGTACTGCGGTCAATTCAACGATCATTGATATGGATGCCAGCACCTGTCTCTTATACACATCTCCGAGCCCACGAGACCGAGGCTGATCTC
>CAJXUM010000192.1 GCA_913060855.1 uncultured Lewinella sp.
CTATCCTCTTCGTCGGCAGCGTCAGATGTGTATAAGAGACAGGGATATTGTAAGATCAAAATTAACCGGCGGATATGTTATTATAGGATATACTGAACAAGGGGTAAATGGAAAGGAAGATGCTTGGATGATTAAAATGGATGAGAGTGGACGGCAAGAATGGGATAAATATTATGGGGGGTATGACGATGATAGAGGGACCGCTATAATTGAACTTTCAGAAGGAGGTTTTGCTATTGCGGGGCAAACAAAATCCCATAAGCCAAAAGCAAGTACTTCTATTTTAAACATTATTTTGACGGATCGGAAGGGGAATATGGTCGACAGTAAAATACAGTCCGTATTCAGAGGAGACAATGACAATATTTCAAATTCCATCATAGAATTGGTCAGCGGGGATGAATTGGTACTTTCAGGAAGTTCGGCCCTGAAGGGTTCAGGTCCATTTACTCGGGGCTTCGTCGGGTCCTTTTCTTATCGCTTTAGAGCGTCAGCTAGTAATGCTCCTGCTAAGGGAGCAGGGGAGAAGGTCTTGTCTATGTCTACTCCGATTTTTTATGATGAGGTTGAGGATCAACGTTTATCAGTCGGTGAACGGGGGTATTATTATATTGAAGTGAAGAATAATACGACACAGAACTTGCACAATGTAGTAGGTAGTGTATCTGCGGACAATAGTTCAAGGATCAGATTTGCAGATGAAGTGCAGTTGGGTACTATTACCGCGGGGCAAACCAAGCCGATGATTATTCCTGTGCTTGCGGATGACCAATTGTCTGAAACAGTCGAATTAAAAATTGATTTGAAAACGGCAGGTTTAGTAGTCAATAGCACCATAGCTAAAATTAGTGCCAAAAAGATATTGCCTCCGAAAATAGTGCTGAGTGGTTATACCTTCACGCCCGAAGGTGCAGTCAAACCCGGTGAAGTGATCAAGGTAGAGCTGGAACTGGCGAATACAGGGGGACTTAGCTCTCCTTCCATACCCGCTAGATTTGTGCTACCCAATGGAGTTACAGCCAGTCAGAATGGATCGATACAAGTTCCACCTATTGCTGCCAAGGCAACTCAGAAGGTCCCATTTTATTTCCAGTTTGATAAGACAGTGAAGGGCGATGCCCTCTCCATTATTTTTGAAACACAGGAATTAGCGAACGTATCAGCGATAAAAGAAGCACTTAGTGTTGCTATAGAAAAACCTGCCGCACCAATCGCTAAAAGTGACATTTTTTGGGTCAACCCCGATCCAATGGAATATACTTCCAATAAGATTTTAGTTAAGGAACCGGTCATTGATATAAAAGTATTGGCGGTATCAATGACCTCTTTGTCAAAACAGAATTTTGCCACTATTATCAATGGCCGGCGCCCTGAAGGGCAGAAAATGGATGAAGCCACCTTGAGCTTTCCCACTAGTATGGAAGGTAGGCGTCAGCAAAGTTACCGCACCAAGGTGAGATTAAAGGAAGGGAGAAATGAGGTGCAAGTGGTCTATTACCAGAATGATGGAAAGACTATTAATGCTGAAAGTCAAAAACTTATTTTTGATTACGTTCCCAAAGATAAGCCTAATCTATACGTTTTATCCATTGGGGTAGAGCATGGGGATCTAAAATATACCGTAAAGGATGCGAAAGATTTTGCAGCAAGTTACTATGGCCTGAAAGATAATAACGGAAGAGGATTCAAGCGCGTAGATGTGCGACAGCTGATTAAAAAGGAAGAAACCTCCAAAGTGAATATTCAAAAGGCCTTTCTAGATTTGAAGAATTGGGGAATTAAAGACGGCGATTTGGTCGTGATATTCATATCTTCTCATGGCAAGATTCTAGATAACAATAAATACCTTCTGCTCCCATCAGACTTTGATTCTCAATACCAAGAAATAACAGCGATCAATTTTAATAACGATATATTGAAACCCTTACGGGTGATTGATGGGAATAAACTGGTCTTTATCGACGCTTGTCACAGTGGGGTAGTGGGTAGTAGATCCTTTTCAGATGACGCTGCTAGTAAAGTGATGAATGACCTCATAAGATCAACTTCTGGTATCGAAATCTTTGCCTCTTGTCGAGATGGGGAATCTTCCTATGAGGATGATTCATGGGAAAATGGAGCTTTTACTAAGGCTATATTGGAAGCCTTTAGGAATGAGGAGGTACAAGTGGGGGCACTTCCCATTCGAGCCGATATTTTTGCAGATAATCCCGTAACTTTGGATCGCGAAGAAGGGAGTGACGGCGTGATAACAATCGACGAGTTGAAAATATTCCTAACTCAACGCGTACCATTTTTGGCCAAGAAAATAAAAGGGAAAGCTCAGAATCCGACCAATAAGAGTGCAGAACACTTGGATAAGAATACCGGGATATTCATGATTAATCAATAAACTATTTGGCATTAAATTTTAATGGCTGAATATATGACTAAGAAAAAATCAAGCCTGAGTTGGAGAAAAGTATTTAAAATAGGCAACCTCATCTTTCAAATGGCCTGGAGAGTAGGCTTATTCATACTCGTTTCGGGCTTATTACTTTTTCTCTATCGTGGTCTTCGCAATCAGAATTATGCCATAGAGTCTTTCCATGTCCCGAAGGCTTTCTCAGAAGCGGGCATTAATGGCGTTGTTTTTGCCAACAAGCTATTGGATGAGGTGCAGGCAGTTGATGATTTCATCGCTAGTGTAAAAGAACGCCCAACTGATGTACAAAGTGGGATTCAACCCGATTTGAATTTTCAAGTAATGGGCATCGGTCTAACCATTAACTCTATCACTTATTTTTTACAAGAAATTCTCGGAAAAGAACGACGAAGTATTGGCGGAGAGCTAATCGATATTGATCAAAAACTAGAACTCACCTTAAGAATTAGTGGAAATAAATCCAAGCATTTTGAGATACCTTATGAAAAAGGGAAACGAGAAGAGGCATTAAACCACCTCTATCATGAAGCCGCTAAGGAGGTAATAGGTTTGGTAGATCCCTATCGCTTATCTGTCTACTACTACAAAAAGAATGAAATAGAACAAGCCCTAGAAATTATCCTAGATATCCTAGCTCATAAACCAGAAGAAACCGCCTGGGCTTATTTGGCTTGGGGAAATATCCTCAATACGCAGAAAAAGCCGGAGGAGGCCTGCGAGAAATTTAGAAAAGCCATCGAATATAAAGATGATTTTCAATTAGCTTATGCCAACTGGGCGTGGACCCTTCTTCGCAGTAAAGACTATGAAGAAGCTATTCCCTTATTTGAAAAGGCCAATGCGGGATATCCGAAATCAGGTAGTTATTACAATGGTCTGGCCATGTGTTATCGGTATTTAGAAGATTATGAAAAGGCGATAACCTATTACAAAAAGGCGGGTAAAGCCGACCCTGAACATATCATTTGGTGGCATGGGAATTTGGCTGGGGTATTGTACGGAGATATGCAAGATACGATCGGAGCCATGAATGTGATGAAAGAAGCTGGAGACAGATTGGCAGAAGGTCCCGACAAGTATTTGGCCTACTCCGCCTATTATTTTTACAAAAAAGACCTAGATAGCTCACAGGTGATGACCGCCAAAGCTCTAGAGGTGGCTCCTCGACACCTCATCGCCCTTAAGCAAGTCTCCAATTATCACTATCGCAAAAAGGAGTTAAAAGAGAGTATAGCCCTGAATAAACGCTTAATTGATGTCTTAAAAACGGAATTAGAAGTTGAAAATCGGGAATCCCAATTGCTTCAGGCCTACAATGTGTTGGCGATGAGTGAATATGGAATTGAGGAATATGATTCTGCTTATGCACATGTTCAAATGGCGATTGATATAGATACTACCAATGCCGTTCCGTATACTACTTTGGCTGAAACCCATGCTTTTGTAGGCAACCATGAAGCCTTTTATGAAGCCGTTGCCAAGGCTACTAAATATGGATTTGACTTTAGTCCCTACTTATCGGAAGAACCCTACCTTCGCTATAAGGATGATCAGCGTTTCTTACGCTTAATAAAACCTAAGGAAGAATCTGAAAAGTTGGAAGCCTCATTGAACTAATTGGGGGGGCGGTTCGCTTAACAAGGCTTCAGAAGTTTCTATAAGCCATGACTCAAGAAAACTTCTGAAGTCTAGAATTAGGTGAGTTCGATGATCAAATTAATTTACCTTATCAGCAAGTGAATACCCATTCTTGTAAAAATTATTAACAAAATCCACCTTTTATCCTTCCAGAATTCTAAATTTGCTCCCCTTGTTTCACAAACAACAATTATGATAAATATTACGGTTATTGACCGGAAAGGAGAACGGCACGAACTAGAGGCACCTACCGACATGAGTATGAATATGATGGAGCTTTGCAAAGCCTATGAGCTGCCTATCAAGGGCACTTGCGGCGGCATGGCCTTATGCTCTACTTGTCATATGTATATCGAGTCTGATCATACCTTACGAGAAATGTCTGAGGATGAGGAGAATATGCTAGATCAAGCTTTCTTTGTAGAAGATAATTCCCGCCTGGGTTGCCAATTACATTTGGTAGATGAAATGGAAGGCCTAGTCGTACGATTGGCACCAGAAGATGAAGAAATCTAATTTTTCTCCAAGTAAAATTTGATTTTCCAATCGATTAATCGTATTTTTACGATCAATAAATAATATGGGAAATAAAAAAGACTTATTCAGCCCACAACAGAATCAAATTGCATTGCTAGCCAAAGCCCTAGGGCATCCAGCTAGGATTGCTATTTTGGAATATTTGTTGAAAGTAGATGCTTGCGTATGTGGAGATATAGTGGATGAATTGCCTTTGTCTCAATCTACGGTTTCCCAGCACCTAAAGGAATTGAAAAAGGTAGGGATTATCAAAGGAGAGATTGAAGGGGTAAAGACCTGTTACTGCATCGATAAAGAAGTGTGGGGAGCGTTTGAAAGCTCCTTCGGCCAATTTTTTAAAAAAGTGGTGAGCTGTTGTTAACCAAATAGAAGGACTTCAGTATCACCTATTCCATAAAGCGACTATGAGTCGCTAAATTTTTAACTGATTTCATCGTAAAAAAACGATTAATATGGATTTCACAGTAGATCATTTCCTGAAAATTTTGCAACATGCCCCTGAAAAGGAGTTAGTTTTTGAATATGAGGCGGGTACCTTTGTCCCAATGGCCTATCACATTACTGAAGTTAAAAATGTACACATTGAATCAGTAGATTGTGGTGGGAGACCCGATGCTTATGACCAGACTATTGTCCAGCTTTGGGTGAAAGACGGAGAGCATGCGGATCGCCATATGACGGCTGCCAAAGCCCTGAAAATATTTGATATCGTCGATGCTAAAAAGCCCATGAAAAAAGACACGCCTATGTTTTTCGAATGGGGACATGGGACTGCCTTGCGCACTTCAGTATATGCCGTGGAAGAGATCGTGGAAACGGAATCTCAAATAGTACTGCAGCTCTTTGTACCGGCTACTGTTTGCAAACCTGCGGTGAAAGAGTTGGCTTTGGCCACTGCTGAAGGGGGCTGCAGTCCTGGCGGTGGTTGTTGCTAGTGATTGCCAGAGGGTGGGGTTGGGGATAGCTCAGCGGGTGAATTACTCACCCCCTGAGCTATTCACCCCACCCATTTACACTTCCTTTACATCTCTACAATGCCAATTCTTGATACGATGATTGATATTTCATAGATTTGGAAATCGGTAATTCGAATAAAAAGCTAGAAGATGATCAATCACTTTATCCGTATGGCATTCCGCCGAATCTGGCGAAGAAAAGGCCTGAGCCTATTGAAAATTGCTGGCTTAGGTTTGAGCATTGCAGCTAGTATTTGGCTGATTCGATACGTTGAGTATCAATGGCAATTTGATCAATTCCATACCAAAGGCCCACAGTTATATCGAGTAGCCAATGATCAATTCAGTGGTCAGCAATTGGATCAGCGCAGTGCAATGACCTATGCAGGAATACCAGTCGCGCTAAATGATCGATATGAAGAAGTTCTCGATTATGTGCGATTGGGACGCTGGATTGCCAATGACGTAGTCTTTCAGCACCAGGGGAAAGCGATCCGCGACAAAGATTTTTTCTTTGTTGATCCTTCCTTTTTGGAACTGTTTTCCTACGGATTAGTAAAAGGAGATCCTACCACGGCGCTAAAGGAACCTAACAGTCTCATTCTTTCGGAAAAAAATGCGTCCCTACTCTTTGGAGAGGAAGACCCGATCGGCAAGGAAGTTATCTTAGAGGGGCGAAAACCTTACACGGTGACGGGGGTGAGCAAAGATTCGCCTGCCCAATCCCATTTGCAATTTGGCATATTGGCTTCTTATTCAAGTGTTCAAGAATTTGGCATTTATAGAGATGATCACTTGGAACATGCTTATGTATATGCCTATGTTTTATTGACGCCCGAAGCAGATACAGACAAAATAGCGGCGAGCTTCAGCACTTGGGTGAATGAGCGCAAAAAGGACAATCCTATTCGTGATCAATTTGAATTGCAGCCACTTACCGATATCCACTTGTATTCTTCCTTGCAGTTTGAATTGGGGCCGACAGGTAATGGATCCAACCTTTGGATTTTACTGAGCATTGCACTGTTGACTTTACTACTAGCCTGGATCAATCACTTCAATATCTACACCGCGAGTTCTATCGATCATATTAAGGCTTTAGGCATCCGAAAAGTGGTCGGCGCGACGAGGAGACAAATAGCCAACCAATTGCTAGTGGAATCTCTAATCCTGTGTGGTTTGGGAATAGGTAGCGGCTTATTATTAGCCTATTTGGGGAGTACCATTATCGAAAATCAATTTCAAGTCTATCAGGCGACCTTGGGCTGGCAGAGCCTGACCTTGGGGAGTCCATTATTTTACTTGCTGGTATTTTTATTACTAGGTGTACTCATTAGTATTCTTATTCCGCCACTGCTTTTGTCTTCTTTTCGTCCAGTGTTTATCCTAAATCGGGGATTCAAGTTGCCTGGTCTGGGCGTTCATCTGCAAAAGATGCTGACTATCGTTCAATTTGGAATCATCATTGGATTATTGGCCGCCACTACGGTCATCTACCAACAGACACTCTTCATGCAAGACCTCGACCCTGGTTTTGCCATAGAAAATAAACTGGTGCTCCGAGGACCATTGGGTACTACTCATTATGAAAATCTTTTGCCGCATTATAAGCAGTTTAAAAATAAAGTAGAATCCTTTCCGGAGGTGAGTGCCATGACTTTGTCTCGAGAAGTTCCTGGTAATACCATGGAGATTGTGCAAGGTTTGCAGCTAGAAGGAAAAGCCCTCTCTCATAACTTTGGTAGACTCACCGTCGGCCCAGGCTTTTTTGAAGATTATGAACTCGGATTAGTCGGAGGAGCTTATCCCAGTAAAAACCCTGACATAAAACGCCAAGTCGTTATTAATGAGTCGGCCATGAAGCTCATGGGTGTTACTTCTGCTGAGCAATTATTGAATAAGACACTCTTTATGTTTGATGATTGGGAAATGCGGATCGTAGCCGTCATAAAAGACCATCATCATCGCTCGCTCCATCATCCCTTGATGCCGATTATCTATGACGTCATGCAGGATGCAACGGAGGATGGCTATTTTACCCTTAGTATGAATGGGCCCATTACCAGAAATACGATCGAAAAGGTCAAGGCTACCTATAACGCGGCCTTTCCGAATACGGTGTTTGATTATTTCGAACTAGCCGAGCACTATAGCACACAATACCAAGCAGATATTGATTTTCGCCGACTCAATTTAGGTTTTACCGTACTGGGGTTTTTCATTGCTTGTTTAGGCCTATTTGGGCTCTCTTTATTGGTCTTTCAAAAGAGAATCAAAGAAGTCGGTATTCGAAAAGTATTGGGTGCCTCGGTTCCGGGTATAGTCAGATTATTGGTGAGCGGCCTATTGGGCTTGGTGATTTGGGGATTAATTTTCGCGGTTCCCTTTACCTGGTATCTATTGAATCGTTGGTTAAGCAATTTTAGTTATCACATCGATATACAGTGGTGGGTATTTGCACTGGCGGGCGGCTGTGCTATCTTTTTTGCTATCCTCACTATGAGTTACCAATCCATCCGAGCGGCTTTGACCAATCCTGTTGAAGTGATTAAAAGTGAATAGAAAATGCATATTCGACCGCTGCTGCCCACTGATTGGCAGACTGTAAAGCGCATTTATGAAGAAGGTCTTGCTACAGGAATAGCAACCTTCGAAACCGTGGCTCCGTCCAATTGGTCAGCCTGGGATAATAAATACTTATCAGAATGCCGATGGGTGTATGAAAGGGAGGGAAATGTAATAGCCTGGGCAGCACTGACGCCTTTTTCCAAACGAGCCGTATACAAAGGAGTGGCAGAGGTTAGTATCTACGTATCCCGAAGTGTTCGCGGACAAGGCGTGGGGAAAATCCTTCTGCAGCACCTCATTCAATCGGCTAAGCAGGAGGACTTCTGGACCTTACAAGCGGCAATTTTTGGGCAAAACACCGGAAGTATCCATTTACATTTGCAAGCAGGATTTCGCAAAGTCGGCCTAAGAGAACGCATCGCAAAACGCGATGGGGCTTGGCATGATAATGTCTTATTGGAGCTGAGGTTTTGATTGATACGACTGGATGGAGGTCAATTCGGATAGATCTTCAAGCTGGGTTGGTCCTGTCTCTTATACACATCTCCGAGCCCACGAGACCGAGGCTGATCTC
>CAJXUM010000193.1 GCA_913060855.1 uncultured Lewinella sp.
ATCTACACTATCCTCTTCGTCGGCAGCGTCAGATGTGTATAAGAGACAGCTGTCAACTCCCCGCTCGCCCCGACCTTGATGGAGAGAGTTTAGTTCCGATTTTGCAAAAGCCAGATACCTTAATTCAACGGCCCGTTATCACTACTTATGATTTTGGTGATTACTCTATCCGATATGACGATTGGCATTACATTCAATACATTGACGAGTCGGAAGAACTCTATGACTTAAAAACTGATCCCCATGAATGGACCAATTTGGCGGACAATAGGGACTTCCAAGCCATCAAAAAACAACTAGCCAGCTATATTCCCCCCAATCCGATTCCCTTACCTGAAGCATCGCTAATTCCCTTGCAAGAACATCATGTTCCACCCATTAAATCTAAGGAATATTACTACAGCAAGGAAAGAAAAGATTGGTTAAAACGCTTTGATGTAGTGAAGGATTGATACTTACTGTAACCTGATGGGAAAAGATAACGTCCTAATGGCGGCATAGGGGTTATCCTATTCTTTTTCATCAGACTAGTAGAATAGCGTTTAAGCTAAAACAATTTGAATGAAAGCTGAATTACCTTTTGAGTCAAGCCTGCATTCTTCTTTAGTCGCGTAGCCTACGGCTATGCTTCTTCATCACGCTTTGTCTAGGCTCAAAATCTAAATTCCCATTTCTATTCAAATCACTTCAGCTTGAACGCTGCTATCAACCGAAAACAATCTACATCATGTTAAGAAATTACCTGACTGTTGCTTTGCGCAATTTGTGGAAACACAAATTCTATTCAATTATCAATATTCTTGGGCTAGCCATTGGCTTGGCCTGTTTCCTCTTTATCCTGCTCTTCATCCGAGATGAATTGAGCTATGACCTCTACCATGAAAAGGCCGACCGAATATACCGGGTCAATTTTGATGGCCATGCTTTTGAACAAGACTTGAATTTTGCTGTCGTTGGAGCGCCTTTAGGGCCTACGATCCTCGAAGCTTATCCGGAAATTGAGCAGCAGTGCCGTTTTCGAAGCTACGGAAGCTATGCTGTGCGTTACGAAGACCAAAGTTACACCGAGGATGCTGTTATTTATGCTGATTCGACTTTGTTTGACGTCTTCTCTTTTGAACTGGTAAAAGGTGATTCAGAAAAAGCGCTAGTTGAACCCAATACGATTGTAATTACCGAAGAGATAGCTCAAAAGTACTTTGGGGATGAAGACCCGATGGGTAAAAGCTTAACCTTAGATAATGATGACTTGTGTCGAGTCACCGGAGTGATGAAGGCTATCCCTAAGAATTCTCACTTCAACTTCGACATGTTTGTTTCGATGGCTACCACTGGGGAAAGCAGAAACAATATGTGGATGAGCAACAATTTTCAGACCTATGTGGTCTTGCAAGAAGGAGCAGATGCGGATAAGGTTAATGCAAAATTTGATCAATTGGTACGGGATTATGTAGGGCCGGAGTTGGAACAATTTATGGGTAAGACTATTGATGACCTGATGGCTGCAGGGAATTATATCAACTTTTCCTTATTTCCGATGACCAAAATCCACCTGTATTCCGATAAGCAAGAGGAGCTGGCGGCTACTAGTGATATCAAATACATCTACATCTTTGCTTTCATCGGGATTTTTATTTTGCTACTAGCCTGTATTAATTTCATGAACTTGTCCACCGCTCGTTCCGCTTCGCGTGCTAAGGAAGTCGGTATGCGAAAGGTAGTAGGGGCGGGGCGCCCTCAATTGATCTTCCAGTTTTTGAGTGAATCGGTCGTCATCACCTTTTTAGGCTTTTTGTTGGCCATTGTTGGATTGATAGCGTTGCTTTCTCGCTTTAATGTATTGGCCGGGAAAGAGCTGAGTATGGCTCAAATTAACCAACCCAGTTTATGGGCTTTCATGTTATTCCTAGTCGCATTCGTAGGGATTTTAGCGGGTAGTTATCCCGCCTTTTATTTATCTGCCTTCAAACCTATCGCGGTATTGAAAGGGCGATTGGTAAAAAGACTTGGCAATCAAGTTTCTTTGCGGTCAGTTCTGGTTATTTTTCAGTTTGCCATCACCATAGGTTTGATTGTAGGTACCATGATTATTTCAAACCAACTTAGCTACATCCAAAATAAGAAATTAGGCTTCGATAAAGAGCAAATTCTGATTCTCAAAAACTTTTATACCCTTGGAAATAATTGTCAGCCCTTCAAGGATGAAGTCCTAAAGCATCCACAAGTGATCAATGCCTCGATGAGTAGTTCTCTCCCTACACCTTCCTCTCGGAATAGTTCGGCTACTTTCCTGGGACGAACACCTGATCCTGCCAAAACGCATGTCATGCAGCTATTCACGGTAGACCATGAATATGTGCCTACCATGGGGATGGAAATCGTGGAAGGCCGTGCATTCTCAAGAGATTTTCCTTCAGATTCTTCTGCCGTAATCTTAAATCAATCTGCGGTGGAGATGTACGGATTGGACGATCCACTAGGGCAAGAAATCAGCACCTTTTCTGGTGGCACGCCTGAGAACCCAGAGATTACGACCACCAAAGTAATTGGGGTGGTTCAGAATTTCCATTATGAATCATTACGCAGTAAAATCGGCCCTTTGGCCATTTTCCTTGGACCAAGCCGAGGCCGGCTATCGATCAAGATGAAAGGGGGAGATATCCCAGCTTTTATCAACGATATCCAAAAGAAATGGACTACTATGGGCCCTGGCCAACCCTTTAACTATACCTTTATGGATGAAGAATTTTCGTCCGTATATGAAGCGGAAGATAGGATCGGACAAATCTTTTCTGTGTTTACCTTCCTGGCTATTTTCATTGCTTGTCTAGGTTTATTTGGCTTAGCTACATTCACAGCCGAACAACGAACTAAAGAGGTAGGTATTCGAAAAGTCATCGGTGCTTCGATTGGCCGTATTTTTGTCTTACTCACGGCAGAGATCATGAAGTGGGTTTTAATCGCCAATTTGATAGCGCTACCAACTGCGTACTACTTTATGAGTCAATGGCTCGAAGGTTTTGCGTATCCGGTAGATCTCAATTGGATGACTTTTACCTTGGCTTTAGTGATGAGTTTACTGATTGCCTTGATTACGGTGAGTTATCAGGCGCTGAAAACGGCTTGGATGAAGCCAGTGAAGTCACTGAGATACGAATAGGAAGAAAAAAGAGTGAAGCTTTAAAGGGCGGAAGATGGAATGCATAAATTCTATCTTCCGCTTTTTCATTTCTGGCAAAGAACAACTTTGGGATTATTATCCGGGAGGGCTTGTGTAAAAGCCGTATCGAGAAAAATGCCGCTAGGTTTTATTGCAATGCAGCCGATTATTTCTCCTTTGTGTCTCGGTACCTCTGTTTTCAATTATTTGGCGTGAATTTCGGTGAGCCTCCGTTTTCCTCCAGCTGAGATTAAACCAGTTTAATAATAACTAGTCTATTCAACCTTTCTGCCCTGGTACTGTATTAGCATTAGTACCTTTACAAAAAGTGTCGGAGAAGAACAATAATGACCTAAAATCTTTCAACAATGAATAAGCAATTAAAATTAGCAAAACGTCCGGACGGGATGCCGGAGGCAGATACTTGGACTTTAGAAAGCAATCCTATTCCCTCCATAGAAGAAGGGCAGTTTTTAGTCAAGCAGCATTTTATCTCACTTGATCCTGCTATGCGAGGTTGGATAAGAGAAGGCAAATCCTACATTCCGCCGGTAGAATTGGGGGAAGTGATGAGAGCGGGTTCGGTAGGAGAAGTGGTGGCCTCGAAGCATCCTGGTTATCAGGTTGGTGATTTTGTATCTGGCTGGGGAGGAGTGCAGCAATATGCTGTTTTTGATGGTACGAAATCATTTAAAGTAGATCCTAATTTGGTTCCTTTACCTGTATACATTGGTACATTAGGAATGCCTGGAATGACGGCCTATTTTGGCATTTTGGAAGTAGGGCAGATCAAGGAAGGTGAGACGGTATTAGTTTCCGGAGGAGCTGGGGCAGTAGGAAGTATAGTTGGACAAATTGCGAAGCTGAAGGGATGTAAAGTAGTCGGCATTGCCGGTGGCCCAGCCAAGTGTAAGTATATGAAAGAGGAGTTGGGCTTTGATGGGGCGATCGATTACAAGTCAGAGAACATGTATGAAGCCATTGGACGGGAATGTCCAGATGGTGTCGATGTGTATTTTGACAATGTTGGAGGAGAAATCCTAGATGCAGCCTTAGCGCACATACGGATGCATGCGCGGATCGTGATTTGTGGGGCTATTTCTCAATACAATAACCGAGATGATGTGCACGGGCCTAAAAACTACTTGGCTCTATTGGTCAATCGGGGGACGATGAAAGGAATGGTCGTGATGGATTATGTAAGAGACTGGGGCAAGGCAGGACAAGAAATGGGAATGTGGATGGCACAAGGCAAATTGAGGTCTAGAGAAGATGTATATGAAGGAATTGACAACTTCTATGATACCTTTTTGCGTTTGTTCAGCGGAGAAAAGAAGGGGAAATTGGTGCTGAAAGTATTGGAAGACTAAACTATCGAATAAGCGTTAAGTCCCCCGATTCAGTGAACTGGACGGGGGCATCGCCGATTTGGACTTCATACTCCAATAGCCAGGTATATACGCCTATCGGTGCCTCTTTCCCTTTGATTTTTCCGTCCCAAACATCGTCCGTAGAATGATACCGATACACCTGTTGCCCCCAGCGATTGAAGACCGCAAAACGAATAATTTTAATATCGAAATCTTGGGATAAATTGGGGGAGAAAAAGTCATTCCACCCATCACCATTCGGACTAAAGGCATTGGGAACATAGACGGTCGTATTGCAAACCGATTTAACTTCTATATCAATCCAATTGGAGCGGACATTACCGCAGGGAGCGACTAAGGTGAGTTGATAAGCCCCCGATTGGGAGAAGGTTCTTTTGACGCCTTCAACGCCATCATTCCAGGTGAAGGTCGTCTGCGGAAGTACGTACTTATTGGTATATTCAGAAAAATCGATCAAATCTGCACCGCAAACAATCTTATCACAGCAAATATCCAGCTTCATTTTTTCTAGCCTGAAGTTATCCGCCAATGTGGTCGCATAACCAAAACGCTCATTGATGGCACTACCTAAGCAACGCTCGTCTTTAGGGATTCTATCATGTCTGAAATACCCAAACAATAGATACTGCTCCTCTCCGGTGGCACGGAAACAATTACCTACCAAGAGCGTATTAGCTTCTCGAGCAGCTACCCCGCTTTCCTCTGCAGAAAATAAGGGATCCAAAAAGGTCTCTCGATCGATGGAATCAGGAATTGTTTCGTCCATCAAACTAATGCTGAGGGTAGGGGATACGCACCAAGTCTGATAGAATGTTTCATCCGGTGGATAGTAGAAAAGATTAGGTGCAGTGGTGTATTCGATATAGTACAAGCTGTCCTTTTCGAAGGGACGTAAGAGTTGGGTCCATAGGAGTGCCGTCTTCACCTCATCGGTGGTTGTATTATAGATAAAAGGTACACGTAATACGCCATTTCCTAAAACGGGTTTCCAGTATACTGATACGTCCCGATCACAGATATGATGGTAACTCTGGTAGTACCAGGGAATGTCGGTTGTTCTCTCGCTAGGTGGAAAGGAAAAATTCCAATCGGCAATTTGATGTTCATCGAGATTTCCTTCTGGACAAAGCACATATTCTTCGAAGCCTGGATTGGCAATAAAAGACTGAGCATAAATAGAGGCTGGAAAAGGAATCCATAGTAAAAAAAGGAAAGAAGTAGGGATTTTCAGTCGCATGATCAAGTCCAGTTGGGTGAATTAAGGTCTTGAAAAGATAAGCATAAGGTTTGTAAGAAAGACGAAAAGGATCTACTTATTTTAGGTGTAAAATCTAAGCTTTCCCCATTTGCCCCTCCCATAATTCCTGGTAGATTCCAGCTTGCCCCAGCAGTTCATCATGTGAACCCTGCTCAGCGATTTGCCCATCTTTTAAGACGATAATCTGGTCGGCCTGCCGGATGGTACTCAAGCGATGGGCTATGATAATGGCCGTTTTATTGGCGGTCAGCTCGTTTAGACTGCTTTGAATAGCACGTTCGGTTTCGGTATCTACGGCACTGGTGGCTTCGTCCAGAATTAGGATCGGAGCGTTCTTTAAGATGGCGCGAGCTATGCTGAGGCGCTGCCGTTGCCCTCCTGATAGTTTAACCCCTCTTTCTCCTACTAGCGTATCGTACTTATCGGGTAGGCTCTCTATGAAATCGGCCAACTGTGCCTTTTCTGTAGCCGCTTTCACCTGCGCAAGTGGCGTATCTGGCATGCCGTAAGCAATGTTCTCCTGTATGCTGCCGTGAAAGAGATAGACATCTTGACTAACCAGGGCAATATTTCGCCGTAAATCTGCTAGGCGCATGTCACGTATATCTAAACCATCGATTTGTATGCGGCCGCCTGACAGATCGTAAAAACGGAGTAGGAGTTTGATTAATGTGGTTTTACCACCCCCAGTTGGTCCAGCAATCCCGACCGTTTTTCCGGCTTCAATACTTAAGTTGATTCCATTTAAGATGGGCTGATCGGCAAAATAAGAGAACTGCAGCTGTTCTAAATTGACTTGTCCATTGAGACGCCCAACCTTTACAGGATTTGGGGCATCTGTGATTTGCGTAGGAGTGTCAAGCAAACCGAATATTCGTCGAGCAGAAGCCTTGGCACGTTGGTATTCATCAAATACACTACCTAAGATAGTGACTGGCCATAGAAGTCGTTGGATCATCATGGCAAAAAAGGCCAGACTACCCAAGCTGAGACGGCCTGGTTCAAATAATACCCAATAAGCGCCCAGTGATAAAGCCCCCGCAAAGCCAATTGCAATCGGTAGGCGGATCAGTGGAAAATAAATGGCACTCCAACGAATCGCTCGATAATTGGCGTCCCTGTAATCAGCAGAAACTTGTCCAATTCTCTCTAGTTCGTATGGCTCAGCGGTGAAACTCTTGATGACTTGTATGCCGGAGATGTTATTTTCCAATCGATTTCCCAAGGCGCCAACTCCTTCTCGCACCTGGCGATAATAAGGAGCAATCTTTCTTTGGTAGTACACACTACCCCAGATAATAAAAGGAATCGGGAGCATACTAATGAGACCCAATTGCCAGGAGACATTGATCAACGACCAACCGGCAAAAATGACGAGTGTAATCAGTTGTACGATACTATTGAAGCTACTATTGAGGAAACGCTCTAATTGGTTGACGTCGTCATTGAGCATCGACATGAGGTTGCCTGTGCGTTCAGATTCAAAGTAAGCCATTTCACGGGATTGCAAAGCGGCATAAGCTTGCAATCGCAGATCATGCTGAACGCGTTGTGCCAGCCGCATAAATCCTCTCTTGTGTAGCCATTCAAAAAAGCTTTCAAAACCAAAAATAGTTAGGGTAAGTATAGCTAGAAAAATGACAGCATGCCATGGCTCTTGCGTGCCTGTCAGTACAGGAATCCATTGAGGTACTTGCCCACTAACAGAATCGATAATCCAAGCCGTGAGGAAGGGGGGCATCAGGTCAAATGCCTTATTGGTAACGCTAGCAGAAATGGCGAACCAAAAAACGCGACGGTAATGGTCTACAAATCGAAATAGGCGCATCATCGGGCGCTGCGGTTCCTGCATGTTATACGTATTGGTTCGCTGACCGTCTAGTGTTGAAAGGTCAGTGCTTTAGGTGAAAATAGGGCATCTTTAGCTCGCAACCCTTATACCAAAAGTGCCAACCACTATAATGATCAGAGAAGGTCCTTATTTTATAGCCTCCGCTCGTTCGTTGTGCCATTCAAAATAATGACTTTCACAAAAAGCTAAATAATCTTTCACAATCAACCTGGTATCAATTAATTCTGATTCAAATTCTCTTTTCAATGCGTGTACGAAATTAGCCTTTTTTAAAGAATCAGTTAATTCTCTTTGAAGAAAATCTAATCCTAATAAATGCTTTTGTGCGGCCAATAAGGACTTGCTAGGAAGCGGATTACGGACTAAGGTTTTGGCCGAGTCATAATAGCTTTTACTATCAGCGAGCCGTTCTTTGATGAAGCCTAGTCTTTCGGGGAGACTGATCTCATTATCCATCAGTAATTTCTTGCAATAGCCGGGGAGGTTGTACAAGGAGGGGTCATTTCGAGAAGTAGACCATTTTTCTTTGAGTGAATCCATATGGGCTAGGTATTCTCGTCTTTTCACCCAATGACTGCTAGGTAGGATACTATCTTTTAGGGTTTCGAGCTGTGCATAGGTGCGATCTAGGCGTTCCATTTCCTGTTTTAATTCGGTGGGCGATACCACGTAGAAGGAATCTGGGGACTGTTCGAAGTAAGCCAAAGGAGCGTCTAGTTCATACTTGGCCAGCCAGCGATCGAAGGCGCTCGGTGCGGTTTCGCAGGCACTTAATAGCAAGATCAGGCCAATAAATAGGGGAGTGGTGTTCATGCTTGTCATGCAGTGAAGGTAGTGCTTGGCCTTAATTTTACCAAATGCAAGCTAAGCCTTAATTTTACTTTCTGCCCATTGCAGTGCGACGGCCAATTGCTCTTCCGGATTGAGGTCAGTATTATCCAGCAGGATGGCGTCGGTCGCTTGTTTAAGCGGACTGTCCTTTCGGGTCTGTCTCTTATACACATCTCCGAGCCCACGAGACCGAGGCTGATCTC
>CAJXUM010000194.1 GCA_913060855.1 uncultured Lewinella sp.
GCTCGGAGATGTGTATAAGAGACAGGTATATTCTAGCTCAAAACCTGTAGATAGGGTTGGATTTCCGTTGAAAATTGTTTTCATTTATAAGCTATAATGATCTTCAAAAGCTTATCCGTAGGCTACCCTTAATAAAACAATCTTCATGTATCGACTACTCCTTTCCTTCTTTTTTCTCCTAGCCATCAGCCATCTTAGCGCGCAAGAAACCCGTAAAGTAATTATCGACGCAGATACCGGCAATGAAGTGGATGATTTATATGCCATCGTAAGGGGCTTACTCGAACCCTCCTGGGAGGTTATAGCACTCAATGCCGCACAGTGGCAACCTGCTCACTGGGCTGTAGCGCAAACTATGGAAGAAAGTTACCGATTGAATCAGGTACTATTGGGGTATCTCAAGCTAGGTGGAACCGTAAAAAGCAATAGAGGTGCGACGAATCGATTGTTTGATTGGGGAAACCTGGCTCAACCGTCTATGGCATCCTATCATTTGATCCAAGAAGCCCACAAAATGGAAGGTGACGAAAAGTTGACGGTCGTCACCCTCGGTGCCCTGACCAATATTGCTTCGGCTCTGCTGATGGACCCAAGTATTACTTCGAAGATAGCCATCTACTGGCTGGGTACCACCTATGATTTTGAAGAAGACATTCTTCGAAAGCGTGACTTCAATTGCATGATGGATCCTCAGGCATTGGAAGAAGTATTGAAGTCCTCGGTAGAGCTGCATGTTATCCCTGTTAATGTAGCCAATAAAATGACCTTCAATTATGCCGAAACAGAACAAAAGCTCAGAGGAAAGCATGGCGTATTGGACTTCTTGGTCGATCGTTGGTACCAACACCTAGATGGAGGCAGATATGAGCGGACGATTTGGGATTTGTCGATTATAGAAGCGGTCATTCACCCTGAATGGGTAGAGGAAGTCAAGATTATGACAACGAAAGAGAATTATAGTCGTCCTGTTTATTACTACAAGGATATTGATGCTGATAAGATTCGAGCGGCTTTTTTTGAGATTGTTTTGACGCACTTGGGTGAGAAGTAAATGCATACTTCAGAAGTTTGGCTAAGCAATATCTTAGCCAACTTCTGAAGTAGTACTTAGCACTCGCTGGAGTACTAACACCCTACATCTTCTATTTTTCCTTTTCCGGATCGCCCATTAGAATCACTTGTAAAGCCCGTACCACCAAATCTTGCTCACGGTATAGCTTTTGGGTCACTTGATAGTCCTGACTCGCATTTCTTTTCTGTACCTGGACAGCCTCCCAAGGCATTTCCGTAGGTCCAAACGTCCAAGCCTTTGGTATGAGTATTTGATTTTTAATTCGACGAAATTCGCCATTAAGCACCATACCCCCAACCTGAATGGTGTCCTTACTCTTATTGTACCGCAGGTGTGATTCGCGCGCACTTTTTGAAAAAAAGTAATAGATGTTTTCTACATAATAGGTGGATTTGGTTGGATTGAGTAGGTAATCCAAATCCGGCTTCAGCTCTATCGCCTCGGCCTCTCCTCCATTAACACTGATTTCTCTTTTCCCAAATCTAGTTAAAACGCGCTTTGCCTCTCCAGCGAGGACTTCTATCGTTTCTACCCCATCCAATACCATGACTACTTTTTCCGGTGAGGGGTTATCAATTGTGATTGTTTTTGAAGGCACTTCACAAGAAAAAAAGCTTACACAGCCCAAGAAAAGGGCCAAAAAATAATTTGACTTCATATAAAATGATTTTAGTTACCTGGAGAAGACGTAGCTACTATTTTCTCCAAAAGAAAAGTTCGAAAATAAGATTAATCATCAGCTATCTACAAAGAATAGCTATAGCAAATGGCCTTACATCTATGGACCTGGGCTGGCTAAGACGTAAACTTCAGAAGTTTTCTATTGACAAAACAGAGGAAACTTCTGAAGTCTTCTTCCTTGCCCTTTCCTTCTTCGGTAGCTACTCGCGCACATTACCAACTGACTATCAGCCTACTATACTCCTATTAACAAATCCTTAGTATCTTCTTAAGGCCTAGTTAAATGTCTGCGATTAACAAAAACACAAGTTTGTCATAACACTCCTTAACATTTATATCCTGTTTATTTGCAATGTATTCTTTACGGATACAATAATAAGCTCTCTTCCAAAAAGGAATTAATATTAGGTAAAACCCAAATGAATGGAATGGGGAAATGTAGTAGAAACCACCCATTCATCATGATTAAACCCAGACACAAAAACTAGTATTTAACAATTCCGTTTTACCCCAGCCCATATCCATATTTAATCAATGATCGGTAGCTCATGGCTACACGCTAGTAGTTGACTAATTACTAGTGATGAAAGATCATTTATTACTGACTTGAGTACCCGTATTCAAGCCTAGTATCGCTATGCGCCTAGCGCAATTAAATTGGTTCTCTGTCAATTTTTGTGCTTCTGAGTCAGGTGAAAGCAAAAGTCACAGCTTCCGATGGTCGCTTTAGCCTTTCATTTTCACCTGACCACAAAAACTGTCAGAGAAGGATAAAACTAAACTCACTTTTTATTTAGCAATAAAATATCTAAAGCATGAAAACATTTGCATTGAATCTAGCAGTCCTATTAACCTTATGTACCAGCACCCTACTAGCACAAAGCAATTCTTTCTTTATTGGTGCCAATGGCGGAGCCAATTTATCGAAGTTTAAATACACGGAAGATTTGAGCGAATTGTATCCTACTACCAACTCCATTTTTGGCTTGAGCGGTGGCGTAAGCTTGGGATTTGAAATTCAAAACTTCACGCTTACTACCGGCATACAATATGGTCAAAGAGGTAGTGAATACCAGACCGATAATTTTACAGATGATCAAGGAACTGGCTTTTTCTCAGCGAAAGAAAAACTACATTATGTATCGATTCCGATCCTAGTTGGCTATCGGAAATATTTTGGAGATAAGATTGGCCTTTCCTTTACGATGGGACCTTCTATCAACTTTGGTTTGTCGGGTAATATTGACGAAACCACTGAATACTTCGGTACGGATCAGGTAGAAATGGAGAACTACAAAGTAGCCTTCGGCTCGGGCGTAAACGATGACTACAGAGCCACACAAATTAGCTTCCAACTATCGCCAGGTATTGTCTATAATATCAACGATCGAAGCAAGTTCACTTTCAACATCATCTGGGATTTCGGTACCGAAGATAATTTTAACCCTCGCTATAAAAATGCCAATGATTTCTTTAGTGATTTCAAAGGAAATGAGATCAATCGTTCGACTGTATTCCAGGTAGGCTACGAGTATCATTTTTCATTTGGCGACAAATACTAAGACATGAAAGTTTGCAATAATTGTAATACAAGCAATGAAGATGATGTCGTAAAATGTGGGCATTGCAACATGACCGGCAATTTTACCTTTACTAGCGATACGCAGGTAAGCCCGGTGGCCACTAAAGCAAGCTCGGCTTGCCGCAACTGCGGCTCGCCAGATCCTGGAGAGGCAGCGAAATGCACACATTGTAATTTCCCATTACCCTTATCCAGGAATACGGCAATAACACAAGACGAATTTCCAATATTAACACCTAAAGTCAACCTTCGGGTAGGCTGATGGAAAGTTAGAAATGCGAAGTTGGAAGTACGAAGTATCAAGTCGGAAATTCCCATTTCGTATTTCCACCTTCCGATTTTTCATTTTATTTCAGTTTTAAATCATAACTAATGGCTAGAAGATCAAATTCACTGTTCAATCTGTCTTTTTTAGACTTACTGACCAGTGCCTTGGGCGCCATCATTTTCCTTTTCATCATTACACCGAAAGGAGGAGATTCCGCTTCCAAGGTTCAACAAGCCATGGTATTTTTCGATACCACGCAAATGAAGATCCATGGTGAGCTACCCGATAGCTTATTGTATAAAACAGCTGGCGACACGCTTTTGATGGTCTTATTGGACCACAAGGATTTACCCAAAGAAAAGAAAGAACCTAAACGAATATTCGCATTCAACGAAAAGAAGGAAACACCCAAGGCTACGGAAAAACCGATCAATAAGGCTCCCATCAAAAAGGAGCTAGAAAAGAAACCGAAGCCGGAAGAGAAAAAGGTAGAAAAGCCAAAACCGGAACCGAAAACAACCGTGCCTCCAGCCCCTAGTCCGAAGCCAATTCCTAGTGCTCCGATCTTCAAGGGAGATGCCCCTTCGGTGCCTTGCAAGGTTTCTTTTGAGGTATCCTGGGCTGACGTGACAGACAACATTGACTTGTTTGTGTGTAGAGGTAGCAGTTGTGTGTATGGCGGGCGAAAGAAGGATCGCAACGTGGGGCAATGGGATAGCGGTAAGGCAAGAAATCGATTATTTGGCAATGACTTACGGACCAACCAGGAAGCTATTCGACAATACGACAACATCATTCCTGGCGAGTATAAACTATACGCTCAATTGAAAGAGAGCAAGCAAAAGAAGAGCTCCGTCACAATCAATGGTTTGATTTTCACCAAAGGCAAATCGAACATCCAAAGAGGCGAGACCTTCACCAAAACACTCAAAGTCACTAAAGACCGTGTCTATATTGGAACAGTAATCCTACAGGCAGACGGTAATTATCAATTCAAAAAGTAAGCATCATGTTATCAGCAAAAAATATAAAAGTAATGTTCAGCGTCTTAGGCGCGATCTGCATCTGGTTGTTCCTTCTATTGTTAAGTTATATTAGCCCAGAAGGCTCAGGCTTTAGGCGGCTAGTCGAATTGCTAGGCGGTACCTCGAGTGGCTATATACAAGCCGTCATGTATGCGCTGTTTAGCTATAGCATCTTCGAACTAATGGAAAAACGCAAGCACATTCAAAAAGAATACCAGGGTTTCAATTTTGGCTTATTGCCTACCCAAGATCAATTGGTGCTTTCACCAGAGGAAGTCGCGCAGATTAAGCTGAATACCATCCAGTTGGAGAGAAATGGTCAGCAGTATCTCGTTAGTGATTTTATCAAAAAGGCTTGTACTCAGTATCGCAACGATGAATCCATTGGCGAAACACTGCAGGTTTTTACGGCGCAGGTGGATACAAGCAAGGAAGAAATGGAAGGCGGTCTGGAAATTGTGCGCTATCTGCAAGGCGCGATCATTTCTCTTGGATTCGTCGGTACACTGATTGGATTATCTACCTCTATCGGAATGGCGCATTTGGCCAAGACAATGGAAGGAATGCCCGAAATTACCCGAAGTCTCAATGTAGCTTTTGATACAACACTAGTTGCTTTGTTGATTGGCTTAGTACTCAATTACTTGTACCATCGCTACCTGAAGGAAATGGACACTTTCTATTCAAAGGCAAAGTCCTATGTAATTAATAACTTGATTAGCCGGATTTATAAGCCAGCGACTTAGGCTAATTTAGAAAATAAGTTGGCAAATAGAGGCGGGTATCATTCCATGAAAACGAATGATGCCCGCTTTGTGTGTTAGACCGTACTTGCAGCTTTCAGGATTTCCTCCGTATCTTTATGTGAGGGCAATGAATAGTGAAATAATTAGTCATTATTAATTTCCCATTATTCATTCTTCATTATCAACTACCGCAATGTTTGATGACTTCTGGGCCTTTACAGCACAATTCGTTTCTTTTACAAAAAAGGAAAAAGAACAAATACAATCTCAGCTGGTGCTACGGGATGTGCCTAAAAATCACACCCTCATCGATTTTGGAGACATCGCCAGAGAAGCTTATTTTATCAATAAAGGCATACTCAGGTTTTACTATATTTCAGATGAAGGGAATGAAATTACGGGTTTTGTATTCCAGGAAAACATGATGGCAGGTTCACATGAAAGTTTCTTTTCACAGGTACCTAGTTTACAAGTAGTAGAGACGCTGGAAGCTGCCGAACTGTTGGTTTTAAGTCATGCCGGTCTGCAACAATTATATATGGACGTGCCAAAGATGAATATTTTGGTCCGCAAAATATTAGAGCAACGGATGGCACATGCGCAAAAGGTACTCGCTTCCCTAATCATTCATAAACCGGCTGATCGCTACCAGGCTTACCAAGCACTTCACCCCGGTTTAGAGAACCGGATTCCACAGCATGTCCTGGCTAGCTATATGGGGATTACGCCGGTGTCTTTGAGTAGGATAAGGGGGCGTAGGAAGAAATAATGTGCCAGGCAAAGACTTCAGAAGTTTGCTATAGACAGGACTGAGGAAACTTCTGAAGTCTAGCCCAATTCTTGTGATATTTGTTTTTTTGAAAAAGTATTTAGATATTTAACTAAATAACTAATCAAAATGAATGCCCTTTTTAAAGCACTTAATGATCAAACAAGAAGGCAAATAATCGAATTATTGAAATACAAGGATATGAATGCAGGAGAAATTGCTGATGAATTCAAAATTTCAAAGCCCAGCATTTCACATCACCTTGACATTCTTAAACGGGCAGATCTAATTACAGGTGAAAAGAAAGGTCAATTCATTGAATACTCGCTCAACACCAGCATATTAGAAGATTTAATCTCTTGGATACTGAGCCTTAAAAATTAATCCATGAAATCCTTACAAAAAGAACTTCCCATTATAGCCATTGTATTGCTTCCTTTCATCTATTTGGCCTATATATGGGCTAATCTTCCCGCGGAGGTACCCTTGCATTGGAACTTACAAGGAGAAATTGACAGATATGGTGACAAGTCTGAATTACTACTTATTCCAATCCTGCTTCCATTATTAACCTATCTTATATTTCTCGTCGTACCTAAAATTGACCCAAAGAATAAGCTTAAAAATATGGGAAATAAGTACAGGAGCATAAAAGTACTGTTGACCGTGTTTATGTCAATTTTGGCGCTCTTTATACTTTACTCTTCAAAAAATCAATCCCTTTCTAACCCCAACTACATTATTCTGCTGATAGGCGTCTTATATATAATCCTGGGAAACTATTTTAAAACCATACGATCAAATTACTTCATCGGGATTAGAACCCCTTGGACCTTGGAGAATGAAACGGTTTGGAAAGAAACCCATAAACTGGGCGGAAAACTATGGTTTTTAGGCGGATTAATTGTTGTACTTGGAAGTGTGATATTAGACAAGCAATCCAATTTCACCTTATTCATTACCCTGACTATAATAATAGCATTAGTCCCCGTTATTTATTCCTATTTCAAATTCCAAGAAGTGACAAAGTAAAGGCATAAAATCATCTCACTCCTTCCCCTTCACTTCAACCTGAGCGGCTTTCAAATAGGCTTCAATTTGACTCAACTCCTTGGTCTGCGTAGGGACATTGTAATACGCCCAAAAGCTAGGATTATATTCTCCAGCCTGGTCCTCTACACTCGTATCGATCTGTAGATTGGGCTTGAAGGCATATTGATCCACCTCTTGAGTGATGACCTTATTGATGAAAAGTTCTTTTTTGGGATATTGAGTAAACACCAATTTGTTGGATTCTACATTCTTATAGATCTCCCAACTATCTTCCTCTTTTTGGTACTTCAGGTACATCTTTCCCTGATGTTCTTTGTATTCAAATATTACATGGTAATAGACTTGTTTTTGGCCACTTCCCATTCGCCGTCGCCAAGATCGCCCCTTGTGTGTTTTTCTGGTCAATTCCATTCTAACAAAAGCAAAACTCTCTGTATCAATATATAGAATGGCCGTCTGAAAAGGTTTATCTATAGCGGTAATTTTATACACAAAGCGATTATCGAAGGGGAGTACACTTTCGATTTCATATTTCCATCCTCCTTTGGCTCTAATTGGACCATAATCGTATCGGATAAAGTCATCTTCTACAATATCTACAATGACATTTTTCCGGTCTCGGCCCTTATTCCAAGGGTGTTTTTTTGCGATATAACTCCTTCTTACCGCTTGCAATTCTACGCTGGGTCTTCTCGCTAAATCATACTTTTGATAACGCAGTTTAAGGGCGCATTCCATGAACTCGACGTACTGCTCATCTTCATTTTGCAAATCCCGTACAAAGCCCTCTAGAATATAAGGCTCGCTGGGGTAATTTTGTGACATGGATTGATAGGCTTTCTGTACAATTTGCTTGGCGGTCAGCCTTTTTTCGGCCGTCACTACGACTTCTGCCAATTCCAAGATGCTTTTATCCAGCAACAGCACCTCTTCGGGGTCGAATTCCGTCAGTTTTTTCTGGATCGTGTGGTAGCCAATCAATGAAATAACAACCGTATCATTCGACAGGCCTGCGGGAATATGAAAGATAAAATCGCCTTCTGTATTGGAGGTGGTACCCACCGTCGTACCCAATATGTAAATGGAAGCGAAGGAAAGCGGTTCTTGGGTTTGGCGATCTTGCAATCGTCCTGAAAGGCTGGTGAAATTATCTTGTTCTTGTCCTTTTAAGGTGGAGAAAAAGCATAGGAATATCATGATAACAGTCAAGGAGGAGTGCTTCATCTTTGGTTTTTAAACGGGTGATTATAAAGCCCTCAATTTACTAAATCTACTTCCCAAAAGTCCGCGCCACTACCCTTTTAAGTTGCCTTTAACAGTTGGGCGCATCAACTGTCTCGGCGGCGATATTTACCCATTCAACTACACCTCCCATCCATGCATTTTATAAGAGAGCCTCGCTTAGACTTCAGCAGTTTTCTTTGTCACCTCAAGGGAAATTGCTGAAGCTGTCTCTTATACACATCTCCGAGCCCACGAGAC
>CAJXUM010000195.1 GCA_913060855.1 uncultured Lewinella sp.
CATAATAAAATTAGTGACATGTTTCAAAACAGTCTCTTAACAGTTTAGAACTACTTTTTCTTTACCTCAAAGAAAAGCGTGTCACTACTCACACCGGTGAATATGCCCAAGCCATTTTCGATATTGGAAGGCGGTTCGGTAATGCTCTGAGATGAGGTGCCGGAGGTCTCATACAAGGCCGCATATTCTGGTGTAACCCGGAAAACAATGACTCGGTGGGTACCAAATTGCGTGATTCCACGTCGAGTATCGATGTTATGAAAATCCGTGATTTGAGGTTCCGTAATTAAAGAAAAACGACGACCGAAATTCTCCTCCAATTCAGCGAGGAAATCATTGACGTATTCTGGATCCTCCTCTATATTTTCGATCAGCACATAGTAGTAGTCATTTTCTGAATTGATCCAAGTGATTTCTATTGGATCTACGTCTGTAAAGCCGCCACCACCGGGAAACCCTCCATTATTTGTGATTTTTTCCAATTCTATGCTTGTACTCGAAATTGTAGCTTCTCTTTTCTCCGGCACAAAAGTGGAGGAGGAAATGGTTTCCCCTTCGTAGGCAAAACTTAGTTCATAGTTTTTGCCATTTTCTACAATGAGTTCGGGATGGTTGTAATAGCCATTTCCGCTATTGAAAAGTGGAAAGTTTTGACCCTCCGCTAGAATTGTAATGTCCAGATCATCTAGCGTAATCAAGTTGGTATCGGCCCTGGCGTAAGAAAAGGAAAGACTAACGCGCAAAGAATCCAAAGGCTGGCCGGCATAGAGATAGCTAGTGACAACGGGCGTTTTGGTGTCAATGGTGCTTATACTTTCTTCTTCACAGGCAAGGAGTAAGAGTAAGCTCAGTAGTAAAGAGTATCGCAAGATATCAGTGGATTTCATATTTTTGTTTTTATCTCAATGACCAACTAAAGAATAAACTCGGGGTGAAGTCCAATAGCGAAACATTGGTTTCTAACAACTCTCCTTCTATCACTTCATATTCTTTGTACCAGACATTGTTTCGATCATAAAAATTGAAAATGGATAAGCCCATACTGGCTTTGGAGAGACCCAGATTGAAATCGTAGGTAGCCGAGATGTCAAATCGATGATAATCGGGTAAACGCAAACCGTTTTTGGCACTTACCTCAAAGAAATCAGCTGTGGTTCCATCTAATAAAGGGACTTCATAGTAGCCAGTAGGAGCGGTGTAAGGCCGCCCTGTGGCATAGATAAAGGTGGCCCCAAAGGTCCATTTGTTGAGTTTGTAATTCCCAATGATTTTGAGCTCATGGGTTTGATCTTGGTTAGCATAGAAAGGCTCATCTCCAAAAGCATCGAAATCGTATTTTACTTCTCCTAAGGTATAGCCGACCCAGCCGGTAATTTTTCCGACCTTCTTCTGTGCTAAGAATTCAATCCCCTTAGCAATTCCCGTACCGCTGAAGAAAAACTCTTCATAATTGAGCGATCGACCTGGGCCAAATCCACTAGGCACAAAACGGGTGGTGTATTCCGACAAGCCATCAAGGGTTTTATAATAGGCTTCGACGTCAAACAGCAAACTAGGCGTTTCATAGCTGATGCCACCAATATAGTGGAAGGCACTACTGATGGGCACGTTTTCATCATTAGCGAGTAGCCAAAAATCTCGACTTCCTTGTTGAATGTCTTCTCGGACCACTCGTGTAGCAAATTGATAATACTTGCCCCAAGCTCCTTTCAGTTTGATGCGATCGGTCAGCAGGTAACTCAGGCTGGCACGGGGTTCTAAGTAGACTTGCTCCGTCAGGCTATAACTAGAGGCTCTAATGCCTCCTTTTAGAATCAATTTGTTGTTGAAAGTATGCCGATCTTGGATATACACAGCATTAGTATAAGCTTCATCCGCTCGATCCAATACACTGATCGTGTCATTTTGGGTGTATTCATACACGATGTCATGATAGGTGCTCTGAAGCCCAAACTCCAACTGATTATTAGGAGAAACTTTCCACTCATTATCAATTTTGAAGGTGACATCGCGCAAATCATTGTATTCATAGTTCCCATTGGTGCGGGTGATGGTTGAATCCCCTCGGTCAATGGTGGTTTCATTGCGTCGATCGCGTTCGCTATAATAATTGGAATAAGACAAATTGGCATTGGTATAGAAACGATCACTCCAGCGGTGGGACCATTTGGCGCTAGCGCCCCAGTTCCCCCAGTTGGTCAAGTCCGTATTATTACTTTGGAAATTGAGATTGGCATTCCCACCACCAAATCGGCCACCAAAACTGCTATTGTCCGAATTTCTTGAATTGTCCAGATTGTCCTGCCCATTGAAAAAACTCAGTGAGATGACATCATCTTTAGAAGGGCGATAGGTGACCTTGGCATTAAGGTCATAAAAATAGGAATTGGGTTTGACCTCTTGAAAACCAAAGCGACCACCTGGACCACCACGGCCAGCTCCTCCTGGGGCATCAGTTTGATTGTTGTCGGTGAAGGAGTCAAAAAGGTTGCTATAGAACTGGCTCTGGAATGAACGCCTCCCCGCGACTAGGAAAGAGCCCTTCCCTTTGGCAAAAGGCGCTTCTACAAAGCCATTGTAACTCAGTAGACTGAGGCCCGCTCCCATATTAAATTGCTCCGTATTTCCATCCTTCCCGGTCAGCTCTACCACACTAGACAATCTCCCCCCAAACTCAGCATCAAAGCCGCCTTTATGAAGTTGTACATCCTTTATGGCATTAGAATTAAAGGCACTGAAAAAACCAAATAGATGATCGACATGATAAACGGTGAAACCATCAAATAGGATCAAATTTTGATCCGGTGTTCCTCCGCGTACGTACAAACCCGATGAGCTCTCATTGGTACCGCTAATACCCGGCAACAGTTGTAGCGAGCGGAATATATCTTTTTCGCCAAAACTAGGCAGGGTAGCCAATGCTGCCGGAGAAATACTGACTTGGCTAATCCCCGTTGAGGCTTGAATCAATTGCTCTTCTCTTTCGGCTTGCACCACTACTTCTGCCAGTTGTACACCAAAGTCCATCATGCGAATTTGGATATTATCCACGTCCATATCGGGATGCAAACGGAACGATAGATGCCGATATCCAATATAAGAGACATCTAAAATCATGGTATCTGTTGGGATGTTAAAAAGGGTGAAGTACCCATCAATATTCGAAGTAGTACCATTGGTCGATCCTCGTACTAATACATTGGCAAAGGGTAGGGTTTCGCCACTGTTTTTGTCTTTTATGACTCCTTTAATGGTAAAGTTTTTTCTTGTGGGTTGGGATACGGCTGTGTCTACTATTGCTTCTTCGGCTCCCTCAACAATGGTGATGCGATTGCGGCCTGTCTTCTTATAGGTAAGCCCCGTACCTGCTAGAATTAGGTTTAGGGCATTGTCCAGATTTGTTTTAGGAAATACAACAGAGATACGTTTACCCTGTACCAATTCGGGATCATAAGTGAACTCGAGTCGATAGTTAATCTTTAGGTCCAGCAATACTAGATCGAGCGCTTTATCAGGATAGTTGCCTTTGATTCTAAGCTTCTTTGTCTCCTGAGCTTGTAGCGCCGTAACCGAGAGCAGACTAAGGGAAAAGACTAAGAAAAGAGTGAATGATAGATTTGCCTTCATATGTCATAATTCTAAGCGGTGACCATGTAATCAATGTTTGTGCAGCGAGTATGAAGGCCAAAGTCGGGTAAATTGGTAGCCTGGCAAAAAAGATTCAATGAAGCGCGGATAAAAATCAATTAAACTAAGGATTATCTCTATGTAAAAGCAGGGGCTAGTCTTTGGTGAAAACAAGGCGTTCATAGAGGAAAATGCAGCCTTCATTGAGAATTATTGGTGGATTCCATTCATTCACTCATCTTTGCGGGATGAAACGAATGGTGCAAAATAGTACATGGTGGCAAATCTTATTATGGGCAGGCGGCTTTGCCTTTGTGCCTTATATTGTAGCCAATGCCATGGGATTCCCATTCATCTCCTTAGAACGTAGCTTTTATGATTTCTTGGGATTGGGTATCATTGTTTTGCTCAACCTAGAAGTCCTATTACCTCGGTTTTATTTCCAACAAAAAAGCCTTTGGTATCTTCTTTCGGCGGTCTCGGCTGTAGTACTAGTCACTACTTTGGTCTATTGGAGTGGTCCTACTGAGTGGGGTAAACCTATGGATCCTGCGTTTCTTAGGGCGCCCCGCGAATTTATGGAGAGGACTACTAACATGAGAAGCTATTTTCGGATGATCGGCCGAGTTATGCCTTATTTCATGGCCTTGATTGGTAGTAGTATGGTCGCTATCGGTGAATTTGCCCGCCAAAAGGAGAAAGAAGCTATCCAATTAGAAAAGGAGAAATTGGAAACAGAAATGAAGTTTCTAAAATCACAGATCAACCCTCATTTCCTATTCAATGCCCTCAATAATATTTATACCCTGACCCTAATCAAGTCCGATGCGGCACCGGAAAACTTACTTCGCCTGTCGGCCATGCTGCGCTATATGTTGTATGATTGTAAAGCCGATCGGGTTCCCTTGGAAGCTGAAGTCACTTACTTACGCCATTATATCCAAATGAAACTGCTGAAAGATAGTGGCGGAATGAATGTGGAGGTGTTTTTACAAGATACCTACCCTTCCTTAGCCATTGCCCCTCTCTTGTTTATCCCCTTTGTGGAAAATGCCTTCAAGCACAGCAAGATCGAAGACCTTGATAAAGGCTGGATCAAGCTTGAACTGATCACAGTTGATCATGAAGTACGTTTTTGCGTTCAGAATAGCATACCTGAAAACGGATATACCAAGGATACGGTGGGGGGAATTGGACTGGATAATGTGCGCCGGCAACTGGAATTGATGTATCCGGATCAACATTTCTTGCATATTGAGAAAAAAAGCGATCGATTCGATGTCCAACTCAATATAAAACTGACATGAATCCAATCAAATGCCTGATAATTGATGATGAGGAACTAGCCAGGACGCTTTTGGTTACCTACGCTAAACGGATTCCCCATTTAGAAATCGTGGCCTGTTGTAAAGATTCGCTGGCCGCTTTGTCCATTTTGCAAGAACAGCCCATTGATTTGCTGTTTTTGGATATCCAGATGCCAGAATTGACAGGGATTGAATTGCTACAAACTTTGCCGCATAAACCTGCCGTTATTTTTACTACCGCATATCCTGACTATGCTTTGGAGGGCTTTCGATTAGATGCTGTGGATTATTTACTAAAACCCTTCCCCTTTGAACGCTTCGTGCACGCGGTGAATAAGGCTTCAGAATTGTTGCAACTGCGACGTAAGGCTCAAGCTAGAGCACCTCAGTTGGCTACCGCGAAGGAAGAGAAACGGGATTATATTATGGTTAAGTCTGAACATAAGATTTTCCGGATAAAACATGACCAGATTTTCTTTATTCAAAGTATGCGCGAATATGTCGCTTTTCAAACGGGGAATGGGAGAATCCTATCACTCAACTCACTGAAGAAGCTAGAACAGCAATTGCCCTCCTCTAAATTTGTGCGAACCCACAAATCCTTCATGGTGGCTATTGATAAGATTGAATCGCTAGAAGGAAATAGGCTCTTAATAAAGGAAGAAAAAATCCCCATCGGGGCGAGCTTTAAAGAAGACATTTTGAAGCTGTTACTGTAATCGTCCTCATACTACTGGACAAAAACAGAAGCCAGACGACAGAGGAGAGATCGGCTAGATACAAGCCAGAAGTTCTACCTCGGCAGTCTCTTTTCGCGCTTCTGTCTTCTAAATGTCTTGTCTAGTAAGTCTAATCATCTTTACAAAATACTAGACGAAAAAAAGGCCAATCTCCCATGAAGAGAATGGCCTTTGACATTGTGTCAAGAATGATTCTTTTACCATTCTCAACATCTCGGTAACTACTTAATCTTTGGCTTCTGGATGGTAAAGACCCGGGAGACATTGAATCCAAAATGAATTCCGCCGTCCCCCCAGTCACCAACAGTTTCAGCGATATATCCTTTCTCAATCATTGAGGTCGAATTAGAAAAATGAAGTTGGAAAACGTGTCCGCCCGTTTCAATATCAAATCCAATCGAAAAAGAATTCTGGAATTCTGGAGCTATTTGGTCAGGCAAAACGTAGATGTATTCCGCATTGAGCGCAACACGTTTTGTAAGCTTTATTCTGCCTGATACGCCTAAGGCATAGACATCGTTTTCCTCTTCATTGGTAGCCACCAGGTTACGGTGAACCAGGGTGGGAGAGAGTTGTAGAGAAATTTGTTCGTTTATCTTACTTCCGGCAATAAGCTGGAAGGTATGGTAGAGTCGGGAAGAGAATAAGTTATCCCGATCTGGATTTTGCCATCGTAAAGTTTGTATTGCGGTTGTCGCTAAAAAAGCCGCTGATATAGGCATATTTCGTTTGCCTTTACTTTGTCGCAGGAATTTATACTTGATAAATCCGTCATAGGTCTTTTCAAAGCTGCTTCGCCCCAATCCAATCATCAATTGATTTGTAATACCATAGTCTCCACCAATTCTAATGGAAGCCTGATCCAGACCAAATAACTCGTAAAAGCCACCATTGAGCGTACCAAAACGGTGTCCAATTTTGATATCCAATACACCGGCTGCTGTATTTTCTACAGAGTGTAGATTGATTACTCTATTGGCCTTGAAACTAGCCGTCACATATTCTGTCGTCTCCTCGTCATCATCGTCTAATAATGAAAGCAAATCATCTTCTTGAGCCCATGCTTGCAAACAGAAGACAAAAAATAGTAATAGGGTAAAAAGTATTTTTTTCATGGATGTTAGATCTATTCGCTGAAAAATTAGGAGGTTAAGAAGTCGGAAGTACGAAGCTAGCAGCCGGAAAGTTGTTCATGTATTAGTAGAACTTCCCCTCTCCGAATTCGCACTTCCGTTTTCTCAATTATTTATTAAAAGGCGCTAAATCTACGGCTACGGTGACTTGCACTATCTCCGCTATGTTTTTTCTTACCACAGCAGGAATTTTAATATCATAGTCTCCCGGCTTGGTTTCAAAAGTGGCGTCAGCACTCAATTTTCCGTCCTTTACCAAGATATTCCCTGTAGTGGAAACTGCCTGTGTCACTCCATGGATGGTCATATCGCCGGCTACGGTCACCTCATAATTCCCGTCCTTGCTAAAATCAATCGCTTCGATATTACTGATTTGGCCTTTAAATGTGGCCTTGGGATAAGTGCCACTTTCCATATAGTTTTCATTGAAATGCTCTTGCATGAGTGCTTTTTCAAACTGGAAGGCCTTAATTAGGATTGCAAATTCCATCCGTCCATCTGCGGCGTTGAGTACGCAGGTCGCTTTTTGATTATGTGCTTCAATTTTTTCAATCGGGGTATCGGAAGAGAAAGTAACTTTACCGTCTCGGGTAAAATATTTCTGAGCTTGTATGCTTGTAAATCCGAATACCAAAAGGCTAAATAACAGCGCAAAACGTTTCATTAATTATTTTTTTAAGGTGATTGTTAGGGAGTTAGTCAATAATTTCTACACATCGGACTAATACCACATCCATAAGCATGCCAGTGCATACTCCTTTGAATTGTACTTTTTGTCCAATTGGAAAATCTTCTCTGGGGTGTTTAGTCAATTCATCTAATTGGCAGATCACGCCAAACATATCTTGGCCGGCATCTAGTGTCACGGTAGTGATTCCATCTTCGTTTTTATTCACCTCTTTTACCGTACCATTGACGGCCACAATCTTATCTAAATATTTGGTATTCGCTGCGGCTTCATCGCTTTCAAATGCGGTAAAAACGGCTTCTGCAGGTAATGAGATATCCACCTTAGCAGTTTTTATATTTTGATGAGGTTTGTAATACATATAGGCACCTGTGCCTACGGCTACAATTAGGATTCCAACTAGGTATTTTAGGTACTTTTTCATTTGGTAGGGTTTTGGAAGTTTATGGGAAATGGGATTTAATTATCAAGTGCGCCATCGGTAATCCACTGAGCAATTTGGTCTACAAAACAATCTGACAGAGCAGGGGAACCTTTGGGCATAGGAGAGAAGCCTGGGTTTCGGCGAATCGCGCCAATCAGCCGTCCATTGTCCACCTGCACTTTCAATTGGTCGTAGCCTTCCAATATAATTCCGCCTTGGCGATTGGCATCATCATGACAAGCATAGCAATTATTGACAAGAATCGGTAGTACATCTTGGGCATAACTCACATCGCTGGTATCGCACTGATCGCCACCTGGGAATAAATCCTCTTCGCTATCATAGGCACAAGCAGGGACAAGTACTACTATACAAAGAAGTACTAGACATTTGCTAAACATGGGATGAGTAAGGAAAAAGGACTGAAACATCAAAGCTCGTTTTGGTTAATGATGATTTGAATAACACTTCAAAAGTAGACCAAACGATCCAATGATGAAATTTCATTTTACTGAACGGGAAAAAAAACGAGCTGAATGGGAAGTAGGGGAGGAAGAGAAGGAAAAGACTTCAGAAGTTTTCCTAGATAGGACTAGGTTAACTTCTGAAGTATTAAGCTAAAAGAAGGTATTTATCTAAGTATTACCCGAATGACGAGATTTCTTATGATCCGCCATTACGGGAGGCCGATTCTTCCAAGAGTCTGGGATATGAGTAATAGTCTGTCTCTTATACACATCTCCGAG
>CAJXUM010000196.1 GCA_913060855.1 uncultured Lewinella sp.
GCATACGAGATCAGCCTCGGTCTCGTGGGCTCGGAGATGTGTCTAAGAGACAGGTATATAAGTGGAGTCAACAAATTTATCATGTTTACCTAAGCACAGATGGATAGGAAGTTGGGATTCAATGATGAATTTCCTTACGGAGCGGCGATTCACGCGAAACTGAGGGAGAGATAGCCAGGTTTTAAACAGGCGATCAATCTGGATGGAGGTACGAAGCTGTTTTTCGATATAGATAAGACTAAAGTGATCAATCATTCTCCAGTCATGCAAACGAGTCGCCAAACGCAAACAGACACCAGGATAAGCAGCAATAATTCGATACAATTGTCGGCGAAGGATGATAGGTACTAGTTTGGGATAAAAGGTTCGATAGGTGGCGATGCCATCTGGCGCTATCAAGTGAATACCAGCTAGGGTATTGCCCATATCAGAACAGGTAGCCAAAATGATTCGGGCGCCAAGACTAAAGCCCATCCATTCGAAAGTAGCCGCCTCTTGCAGTGCCAGTAGGCTCGATATCCAATGCTTCACATCAGACTGGGTATATTCAGCTGCCTTCCATTGGGTTCGCCCGTGGAAGGGTAAATCCAGGGCGATAAAAGTCACCTCCTTGGACATAGCTAGTGCGATGGGTTCAAAGAGCGCACCTTGGTTGGCAAAACCATGAAAGGCGATGACTAGCCTGGGCCCGCTACCCCACTGGCGGTAATGTATTTCCCCTTTTGGGCTGGTGATGAAGTGTGAAGAACTCATATACAAAGGCGTCCTAATAAAGACATTAATCCCACATAAACCTACTTAAGTTTAACCTTAGGTTTTTTTTATCGTTTTAATATTCAAGTCCAAGCTAAAAATCAGTATCCATGAAAATCCTGTCAAAAACTTTACTAGCTGTCAGCCTAATGCTTTTGTTTGGTTTGTCAAGCTGTAAAGTAGCAGATTATACTTCAACATCCAAACCCGTTAGTCATGCCATGTGGGATTCACTCCTGCGGAAAAATGTAAATGATGCTGGATTTGTCGATTACAAGGGATTCCTACAAGACAGTGTACGATTCAATGAATACCTTGGCTTATTATCCAACAATCACCCCAATTCGAGAAACTGGTCAAAGGACGAGCGCTTGGCCTATTGGATCAACGCTTACAATGCTTTTACAGTAAAACTGATTATGGATTACTATCCGGTGGAAAGCATCAAGGACATTAAGAATGGGATCCCATTCGTCAATACAGTTTGGGATATCAAATTCATCAAAATCGAAGATGCCACCTATGATCTCAACAATATAGAACACGGGATTATCCGTCCAAAATTTAAAGATTTCCGCATCCACTTTGCCGTCAATTGTGCGTCCTACTCTTGCCCTAAGCTGCTCAATCGTGCTTTTACTGGTGAAAAAATAGATGCTCAGTTAGATCAAGCCGCTCGCGATTTCTTAGCCGATCCTACCAAGAATATCATCAAGAAGGACGAGGTTCAATTGTCAAAAATATTATATTGGTATCGAGGAGATTTCAAAAAGTACAAGAATATTATTGACTTCGTCAATGCCTATGGTCCGATGCCGGTAGACCGCGATACTAAGGTCAAACACCTGCCTTACATTTGGACTTTGAATGAGCAAAAAGAAGCCACGGAAGCGGAAGGTACGGCTGAGAATTAGGCTCTATGGAAATGCGAAGCCGGAAGGCCATTGCGGCACACGTCCCTCCTTTCGGCTTCGCAGCTGTCCCCTTTCACCTGAGATGAATACTGACGATAACTCATATTTCCGACTTTCAGCCCCAATTTTCCCTTCTACCACTTACCTGCTATTTCCTGACCGTTACCGCCCCTAAACAGCTCACTACCTCGCCTCTCTTATTTTCATGCTCAAGATGATAGAAATTGTACTCATAACAGTCTTCTATCACCAAATTAATTGACATGACACACCATAATGCAAACGACCTGAACTTAGCAATAGACAACAACAAATTAAAGCCCTTATTCAAAACCAAGGCTTACAAACACGCTTTTGCCTTGGCCTTAGATTGGGCAATTATTTTAGCCACTGCCTATTTTTGCCTTCAATATTTCCATCCACTGACCTATATTTTAGCGGTACTCATTATTGGTGCGAGAATGCATGCACTTGCTATCCTGATGCACGATGCTTCTCACTATCGCTTCTTGAAAAATCGCAAATGGAATGACTTGCTGACTAACCTCTTTATCTTATATCCGTTATTTAGCACGGTGGAGCAATACAGACAAAATCACATGAAGCATCATCGCCATTTGAACACGGAAGATGATCCCGATTGGATTTCTAAATTGGGTAAAAAGGAGTTTACTTTCCCTAAAACCAAGCGTGAGTTTTTGATGACACTATCCTCCTATCTTATTCTATACCGAGGAGTGAGAGATGCCATTTGGTTTCTAAAGCGCTTTCAAGCCCCTAAAGAAAGCTCGGATAAGGCAGGTCTTAGCAAGCCTAGACTCATTTTCACACTTAGCTTGCTAGTCGGACTAACCGTTGCTAACCTCTGGGGATATTATCTCTTGTTTTGGGTAGTGCCTTATTTCTCCACGTTCTTCATGTTTCAATATATTCGTAGCGTTGCGGAGCATTATGGAGAGTTGGCCTATGACAATTTACTGACCTCTACTCGTTCTGTAAAGCCTAATTTAGTGGAAAGATTCTTCATTGCACCACACCAAGTGGGTTTCCATCTAGAGCATCACTTGTATCCTGCGGTACCTTTTTATAACCTACCGCAATTGCACCAATTACTAATGGAAAACCCGGAATACAATAGCCAAGCCCATATCACGCAGGGTTATGTAATTGGATTGATGAATGAGTTGGGAAGTTTTGAGATGGCGACGCAGCTTAAGGCTGAGGCTTAGCCTTGATTTAGCTAGGATTAGGCTTCAGAAGTTTCTAAGGGGTGACCGGGGAAACTTCTGAAGTCTTTCGTATTACTAATAATCCATTTTCTTCATCCTTGCCAAATCTCGCTTGGCATCTTTATCCTTAATGGAATGGCGCTTATCATAGGTTTTTTTACCCTGGGAAAGCGCAATTTCTAGTTTGGCGAAGCCACGATCGGTCATATAAAGACGATAAGGAATAATCGTAAAACCTTTCTCCTTCGTTTTCTTTTCCAGCTTCTTGAGTTCTCGGCGACGAAGTAGGAGTTTTCTCGTCCGGCGGGTTTCGTGATTGAATACATTACCGAAATCATATTCAGCGATGAACATATTTTTCACAAACAATTCGCCCTTCTTGAAATAACAATAGGCGTCTCGCAAATTCACATTCCCTGCCCTTATCGATTTGATCTCTGTTCCTTTTAATACCAAGCCTACTTCGTAGGTATCAATAAATTGGTACTCAAACTTTGCCTTCCGATTGATGATCTCAATATTTCTCTTTTTCTTCTCTGCCATTTCCTGCTTATATTGATGTAGTTTAAACGTTAACTACTTAAACTAATTTTGTGCTCAATTTGTTCCTTAGGGCTTAATCGTCTTTTTCTTTTTACTCTTTTTCTTAGCCCCATCCGTAGGTACTAGCTTGATAGGATGACGCCCACTTTTGGGTGACTTAGCGTCTCCACTCGCTCCTTTCAATTTATCTTCCAAAAAGTTGGTCATTTTCTGGTAGAGGTGCAAACGAGTCAGTCCACCAGATATACCATGATTCCGGTTGGGGTAAAAGTAAGTATCATATTGTTTATTGGCCATGATAAGCGCATTGGCCATTTCTGCCGTTTGCTGAAAATGAACATTATCATCTCCCATTCCATGTACCAATAGATAATTTCCTTTCAATTGATCGGCGAAGTTTACGGGCGAGTTATTGGCATAGCCATCAGGGTTTTCCTCTTCCGTTCGCATGTATCGCTCGGTATAAATGGTATCATACCACTTCCAATTAGTCACTGGTGCTACGGCAATCGCGGTTTTGAACACATCATTCCCTTTCAACAAACACAAGCTAGACATATAACCTCCATAACTCCAACCAAAAATTCCAATACGATCTGCATCGGTATAATCTAAACCTCCCAGGTACTTTGCCGCTTCGATTTGATCAATCGTTTCATAATGTCCCAACTGCAGATAGGTGATCTTTTTGAAGGCTTCCCCTCTTGCCCCCGTACCTCGGTTGTCGACACAAGCTACCAAGTAACCTTGTTGGGCCAGCATCTGGAACCACCAATAATTTTGCCCTCGCCAGCTGTCTACTACTTGTTGACTCCCAGGCCCCCCATACAAAAACATGAATACGGGATATTTTTTGTTGGGGTCGAAATTTCGGGGTTTGATCATATAGCCATTCAGGTCTACCTCATCTTTCGTTGTAAAACTAAAAAACTCAGCAGGTTGAACATCGTAGGATTGCATTTTCGCTTTCAAGCGTGCATTGTCTTCGATACTGCGAATCTGATTGCCCGCTCTATCATACACCACATAAGAAGAAGGACTATTAATCGTTGAATGTCTTAGCACATTGTAGTCGAAAGTACTACTGTATTGCGCGGCATTCCATCCTTTCGCTTCCGTCAGCAATTGGTCGTTTTTACCCTCCAGATCTACTACATATTCTCCTCTTTCCATCGGCGAAGTCTTGGCGGCCTGATAATACACTTTCCCATTCTTCTCATCTATGCCATGGAAGCTCGTCATGTCCCATTCTCCTTTGGTCAATTGTCGGACCTGCTTTCCTTTCATATCATAGAGATAAATGTGCTGCCACCCGTCCATTTCACTGGTCCAAACGAAGTGTTTTCCATCTTCAAGAAAACTTAAATCATCCAGCACAGATTCTTCTATGTAATACTTATTTTTTTCCTCAAAAAGAGTTGTCGTTTTTCCCGTCTTAGCATCGGCCAGTAGTAACTCTACTTTACTTTGGTGGCGATTCATGCGTATGACGCAAAGGGTATTGGCATCCTTTGTCCATTTGATACGAGGAATGTAATGATCCGATGCCAACTCAGTATCGGCTTTAACGGTTTTCTTACTTTCTAGGTCGTAAACATGCACACTTACTAGTGCATTATCTGCTCCTACTTTAGGGTATTTAAAGGTTTCATATTCGGGGTAGGCTTCATTTCGATAATGTGTCATCGTAAACTCTTTGACCTCACTCTCATCAAATCGAAGGTAAGCCAAATGCTTACCATCAGGTGCCCACTGGAAGCCCACTGCAATGGCAAACTCTTCTTCATACACCCAATCCGTTCCGCCATTGATAATCGCATTCTTGGCGCCATCCTCTGTCAACTGAGTCAAAGCTCCACTAGCCAAGTCTTTGTAGTATAAATTGTTTTGGTAGACAAAGGCTACTTTGTCGGCTTGGGGATTGAAGGTCGCATAACGAATTTTATCATTGGGGAATACCGCGGCCATTGTCTTGGTCTGACGATCATAAACAAAGAACTTTGCTTTACTTGAGCGTCGGTATATTCTTTCCGATTGAGAAGCAATCATGATTTTTGACTCATCTGCACTAAAAGAATAACTACTTATCCCCTGAAAATCTCGATTCCCGACTTCATTCGCACTGAAAAGTGTTTCTGTAAGCCGCCCGGTAGTAAGATCATACTGATTAATCTTCCCCCTTTCTAGTCGGGTGTAATGCTTGCCATCTGCCATGAAGTTGAAGCCCGGTACCGAATTGGCCACGAAGGTGTAATTCTGCCAAACGTCTTCTAGGCTAATGTCTGGTTGAGCAAAACCAGTGAGGCTAGTCAAAATGGAAAAGAGGAGGACTGTTATTACGCGATTCATAAGCTATTGAAAGATTTAATCACAAATACAAACGCCTAGCAATATCGGGCTATTTTATAAGTCGACGTAGAAAGGGTGATATTTTTCCGGAAAAGAAGCAGGATCATGCCAGCATATCAATTGCTGCTCAAATCGTTTAATCGCTGCTGAATAGCGCGCAACTTCTCTTTTCGCTGAATTACCTTTGGTGCTACCACTCGCTCCTTACAATCAACAATCGGACAACGTTCACAAGTCGTATGCACTTCTCTATGACTGATGGCTGGATCATCTAAGAACGCAATTTTTTCTTTCAAGTCTTCGGTCACCACAATGCCGATAGTCACGCTTACATTATGATTTGGGTTGGGATAGGTGGGGCGAGCGATGGTAAAACATAAATACTCGTCATCTGTCCCAATATAGCTCGAACGTTGAGCGGCGACCAAGTGAGATATTTGTGCCCCACCTTTCTGCTGGACCCGCAAGTCCATTAACAGCGAGGTAGACACCCAACGGCGACAATAGTGCTCGGACAAGCCATTGCTATGAGGTTGGTGGCGGCTATCAAGGTGCAGTTCTTTATCAATTTCATAGATATCCTGAACGATATCATGTCGGAAGCGGAGGAAAAACAACTTTGGTAAGCCAAAAAACTCGGGTAATACATTGGTCAATCGATGATAGAACATCTCGGGCGTAGCCTTGTATTTTTGCATAATTCCCAAGAAGGCATTGGGATCCCAAGTCGTGCGATCAAAAAAGTCCTTTATATCAGCTATAAAGGGATGGAGTGGCAAATGCAAAGCGACTGAAAAGTAAGTAGCCTTAGAGTGGTTGAGTACTTCTTCAAAAACGCGACTGCGCAGTAGAGAGGAAGTATTGGCGCGTTCCTTCAATTCTAAAGAATGAAACCCTAATTCCTTTCCAAATTGGAAAGAGCGTTGCATCTCAGACAGATTCTTATTGAGTAGTAATTGCTTTTTTCCTGGCACGAAGACCGATCTCAGGTTTTGCATTTCAGGAAAACCTTCCAATCCATTTTCTATCACCTGATAGCCAAATCGCTCTTCCAATAATTGCTGTAATACACTGGCTGAGAAAGGCCGTTCATCAGGAATGTAATAAAGAGAAGTGAAATGGCTAACCTTATCTTCTATCTCCTGGAAGTAGTTGTTGTGCAATTCCAAAAATGAACGCAAAGCACCGAAGTAAAAATTCTCCTCCTTCAGCGCATAATTGCGAGATAATTCTAATAGGGTTGAAATAAAGGCGCCCACCTTGGCTGGTGCATTAGCAATGATTTCGACCACCTTGGCCAATTCAATACCAAATAAGTCGAGCGGGAGTTCATTCAAAAAATTAGATTTGAGCAACTCACTAACTGGGGCCAAACTTTTGTCCAACTCGGGAGAGGTCAAATCATCAAAGCTCACGCCCAAGACCCCCGCCAAAGCATTAATCTTATCTGCCTTCGGATATTTCTTCCCCTTTTCAATCTCATTGAGATAAGAAACCGACATATTGGCCGCCTTAGCTAAATCAGAAAAGGATAAACCCTTACCTTGACGAAGCTGTTTGACTTTTAGGCCAAAAATGATTTTTGCATTCTGTGATTTGGTGCCCATAGGGTCCCAATTTACAGGATTCAGCGAATATTCGCACTATTAGAGCCAGGGAAATATCTCTGATGCGTATTAGTTTGAAGTTTTCCGAACCCATCGGGTTGAAAGATACTGCACTTGAGGTGATAAAATTGGTAAATAATGAAAATAAGGGCTTCCGATTTCGCTCCTATTCTTTTATGCTTATGTTTAACGATGACTAGTTATTCCCAATCTTTTGTGGAGGTCCGCGGATCTCGTTTTCAATTTCAGGGGCAGCCCTATTATTTCCTCGGCACCAACTTTTGGTATGGGATGAATTTGGCTTCACGAGGAGAAGGGGGCAATCGCAAACGATTATTGAAAGAGCTCGATCAATTGGCGGCCCTTGGTGTAAGTAATCTGCGGATAATGGGAGGGAGTGAAGGTCCTGATTCTTCCCCTTGGCGAATGGCGCCAAGTCTCCAATCCGCTCCTGGTGTGTACAATGAGGAGCTTTGGGATGGATTGGATTTTCTGTTGGCAGAAATGGGAAAACGGAATTTGAAGGCCGTGGTTTGTCTCAATAATTTCTGGCCTTGGTCGGGCGGCTTCACCCAGTACCACAACTGGACAAAGGGAGCAGAAATCCCCTACCCTCCTCCGGCAGAAGATGGAAGTTGGCTCAAATACATGCTATTTTCTTCTCGGTTTTACAAAAACACAAAGGCCATGAAGCTGTATGAGGAACACATCAAACGGGTCCTCAATCGAACCAATTGTTACACCAATAGACCTTATCGCGATGATCCCACTATTATGAGTTGGCAGCTCGCCAATGAGCCACGAGGGATGTTCCGATTTCGCTCTTATCGAAAATGGGTAAAAAATACCGCTCAATTCATAAAATCGATAGATCCGAATCATTTGGTGACCATCGGGAGTGAAGGCAACACCTCCAGCCCTACCGGCAATCACTTTACCAAAGATCATTCCTTGTCTGACATCGATTATATGACGATCCATATCTGGATTCAAAATTGGCAATGGTATGATCCGCTAAGCGCACCCACCTCCTTCCCCAAAGCGCTGGTAAAGGCAAAAAAATACCTGGCTAATCACCTCGACCTCGCCACAAAAGTCAATAAACCCTTGGTCCTTGAAGAATTTGGCATTGCTAGAGATGAGGATGCCCACGAATCCACTGCTACTACAGCATGGCGTGATCGCTATTATACCTGTCTCTTATACACATCTGACGCTGCCGACGAAGAGGATAGTGTAG
>CAJXUM010000197.1 GCA_913060855.1 uncultured Lewinella sp.
CAGCCTCGGTCTCGTGGGCTCGGAGATGTGTATAAGAGACAGGGAAGTCCCAGAAGAGAAACAGGTCAAAATAAAACGAAATATGGGCCTGGGCTATGTGCTTTTCACCTTCATGGTCTTCCTGCAGTTAAGTGGAATTGACTATCCACTCTTTGCCTATGGTGGTCCGGATAACCTCCGCCCTTTTTATACCTCCACGGTCCTCCAAGCGCTTTTAATTTTTCAGGTTGCCCAATTGTTAGACTGGATTTTCTCGGAGGTATTGGTTCATCGATATATTATCTATCAACGAGAAGGCAAGGATTCAAAGACGGATAATAGCCTGGCAGCAAGTCCTCCACGGCAATTGGTACAACCGATTATGTACATCTTGGCTGTCATTCTCATCCTAAGCCAATTAGACCTCAATTATTCGCTTTTCGACGCCTTTGGCAAGAGTATAACCTTGACCAATTTACTCGTAGCTGTACTGATTTTGTTTACGACTCGCTTACTGGCCTGGATCGTGACCCAATTGGCTCTATTTAGTTATTATCGAAAGAAAGAGATCAATGTTGGCACTCAATATGCGATCAATCAGCTGTTAAAGTATGTATTCTATATTTTTGCTATTCTATTGGCACTGGAATTCATGGATATCAAACTATCCATCGTACTAGGTGGGGCAGCAGCACTCTTGGTAGGCGTAGGACTGGGATTACAGCAGACCTTTAATGACTTAGTCAGTGGAATCATCTTATTGTTTGAGCGGAGCGTAGAAGTAGGAGATATTTTGGAAGTAGATGATATGGTAGGTCGGGTAAAACGGATCGGTGTTCGAACCTCCTTGATCGAGTCTCTCAACAATATTACGGTGATTGTCCCCAATTCCAAATTGGTAGGTGACAAAGTAATTAATTGGAGCCATTTCCAAGACCGTGTCCGTTACAAGGTCAATATTGGTGTGGCCTATGGATCGGATACCCAGCTGGTGAAAAAGCTTCTATTAGACGTAGCTATTTCACATCCTAAAGTAATGAAGCGCCCTGGTCCTTTTGTCCGCTTTGCTGACTTTGGCGATTCCTCTCTCGATTTTGAGCTGTTCTTTTGGTCAAAAGAAATGGCAGCGATCGATGATGTAAGAAGTGATATGCGTTTTGAAATAGATCGATTATTTCGGGAGAATAATATTGAAATCCCGTTCCCACAGCGAGATGTTTGGCTTAAGAATAATGATGGGTAAATAAAACCCTTATCTTTTAATTTTCGTGATCCGTTGATCATAATTAAGGGTCGTGAATATCCCAAATGCATCTATTTCACTTTTAATATTAGATATAACGGGACTAGGTTGCGCAAAGGGATTGCCATTGGCCTGTGCCGCTCCTTGTACGCTTTCCAAAAAACTATAGTAATCTTCAGAGATATGAAATAATGTATTGATAATCGTATCCCCTACTTCGAACACATAACGAGTGCCAAAAACAACCACATTTTCTGCTACCCGATCGGAGGTGCTAAAATCCTGAAAGGCTAAACTATCCAAAGAGCCCTCGTGAAGCATACGCCGATAATAATTTGTTTCATTGGGTGGATCGGTGAAGTAAGTGAGAACTCGGGCTAATGCCGGATCATCGGGGTCAAATTCTATATTTACACTATCAATCTCTATGGGTTTTAACAATTGAGTGCTACTGGTGATTCGATCTCCTGCTGCAGTTAGAATTTCCAACTCAAAGACTTCATCATAATTGGCAGGAACAGCTCGGTCTAAATAATAATTAAACACCTTACCTGTAAATCGATCGAGGGTCAATTTATTTTCCAATTCATACACCTTTTCTCCTTGCTTGATCGTCACGATTGCATCCTCTACCAATAAGTCCGTCAGTAATTGATTCCCATTTAGGTTAAAAGGATCAAAATACCCAGATGACCTCGTCAGTAAAACCCCAAAGGGTTTGCCCGCTTTTAAATACCCTTCTACGGCTATTCGGCTTTCGTATTCAGGTAGCTTTAGCTCTATAGCTTGGTCCAAATTGCAAGCTAGTATCAACCAACTACTGATACAGAGAAAGAATAATATTGGAATTGAGCCTTTCATTGGGTAGGTTTAAAATTTGAAATTCCACGTAACAGAAGGTAAAATGGGAAATAAGGAAACTTGTCGAGCGACTACTTTTTCTGGTAATCGAACAGCATTCTCCCCCTCTCCTACCTCTACAAATTTTGGTTCGAAATAAATAAAAAAGGTATTTCGTCTATCATAGGCATTCACGACACTAAAAGTGAGGTCACTATCGCCTAATTCTCCCCATTTAGGCTTAAACTTCCAGACCAAGCCCAAATCCAGTCGATGATAGGGCGGTAGACGAAAATTATTGCGTCCTTGGTAATCGGGTACAACCGCTTCAAAGCTCGAGCCATGTACATCCTGAAAAGACCAACGCCCAACGGGAAGCCAACGTAAATCGCCTGATCCATATACAAAAGTGGCCGAAAGGGTAAATTTTTCACTCAGCTCGTATAAAGCGACCACTGATAGATCATGCCGCCGATCGTAAACTGGCGAAAAGAAACCCTGCTGAGCAAAACTTTGATCGGCATCCAGCACGTCAAAATTACCTCTTTCAACAAGCGACCAAGTATAACCGATCCAGCCCCTCAATAAGCCTTCTTTCTTCTCAATGCTATACTCCAGGCCATAGCCGCGCCCCTCTCCTATGGCAAATTCATTTTCCAATTCATCATTGGCAAAAATTTCTGCTGCATCTACAAATTCCAATTGATTTTCCAGGCGCTTATAAAACACTTCTGCCGTCATGAAATACTTTTTACCCAAAAGGTAAGAGACGCCAGCCGCTACTTGATCACTCCTCTGCGGTTTCACCTTTTCGGTTGACGGATACCAGATATCTGTCGGTAAGGTTACCCCTGCATTGGCTACTAGGTGAAGGTACTGGTTCATACGCGCATAACTGGCCTTAAGGGAGAGTTTGGGTTGCACTTGGTACAAGACCGACAAACGAGGCTCCAACGCACTGTAGAACTGTCCATCATTTTCAAATCCACTCAACCTAAGGCCTACATTAGCTTTCAATTTATTGCTAATCGTCCAATCATCTGAAATATAAGCAGCCATTTCAGTTGCATTATAAGATTGGCCGGCAGAGAAGGTTATTTCACCATCATCACTACCGGCTTTTAGCCGTCCGACACTGAAACTATGTGACGTCGCATTGCCCCCAAATCGGATGGTATGTTTATTCGAGGGGGTATAGTAGAAATCTGTTTTCAGATTGATATCTCGAATGTCGGACCCTACCTGAAAATTAAATCCTGTCACTTGATTCTTGATATTGTACTGATAGTCGGAGTACGTAAAGGTGGTATTGGCAAATAACTTGGGATTAAATACATGATTCCATCGAACAGTCCCCGTAGCATTGCCCCAATCAAAATCAAAATCGAAAAAGTCGCTTTCAAAGCCGAATACGTCCCGGCCAAAATAGCCACTCACAAATAATCGATCTTTCTTACTGAGTCGAAAATTCACCTTCGTATTCAAGTCATAAAAGAAGTAATCAGGAATCGGACTGTAGTCTTCCTTCCCCTTATTGGATTGGTTGATAAGGCGGGTAAATACGTCCACATAAGTTCTCCTCCCGGATACAATAAAAGAGGACTCATCTTTCTCGATCGGGCCTTCCAAGGTGAGTCGCGAAGCGATCAAACCAATACCGCCTTCACCAGAAAACTTTTTATTATTTCCCTCCTTTAATTTCACATCGATTACTGAAGAAAGTCGTCCACCATATTGAGCCGGAAAACCTCCTTTATAAATCTTTAGGTCTTTAACCGCATCCGTATTAAAGGTGCTGAAAAAGCCGAAAAGGTGATTGGCATTATAAACGACCGCCTCATCCAATACAATTAGGTTTTGATCATTACTGCCCCCTCTAACAAATAAGCCGGTGGTACCTTCTGATCCGGATGGAATCCCCGGTTTCAACTGTATCGTTTTCAGAATATCACTTTCACCCAGCAGCACGGGGATAATCTTAGCATCCTTGGTAGAGATAACTTCGACACTCATTTCGGTTGAACGTAGTTGCTCTTCGAAAGAATTCGCTTTCACAACCACTTCACTCAATTCAATGCCCGTAGATAACTCAATATTTAATTGCTCATCCACTTTCAAGAAGACGGTCCGTACTTGTGTTTGAAAGCCTACGTAGCTGATTTCGATACGTAGGGAGTCGTTGGTGGGCAGGCTCAGTGAATAATAGCCGTATTCGTTGGTAGTAGTGCCCAGCGATTGTCCACCTACCAGCACACTTGCGCCGATTAGTGTTTCTCCACTCTCCATATCTGACACCGTACCACTCAAGGTTGCACTGGACTGTGCATCTAGATTTTGGATGCATAAGACAAAAAGAAGAGAAAGTAGAAAAAATCTAGACATACAGCAGTAAGTAATATTTATTGGAGTAGTATCCTCAAATTCAAAAAATCTATTGATACTAGTCAAAGGAAACCATCTTTTTGTCATAAGCGCACCAAAAGAAGTAGGGGTATTAGCTTAAACAGTCAAATACCCGCGCATTTGGCAACTCCTTTTCAATCAAGTAAGCATTGATATTGGCCCAATGTGAAACTCGATCCAGGATCCAACTATCTGAACTAACGGCTACCACATCTCCTGTTATTTCAACTAGTGTCTTATCGGGATCCGGTACTAAATCAATGGTCCAATTGAAATTATTTTCAGCAGCCTCCATCTCCAGCAACTGCTTCAAGCGACCACTATTTGATACCGGTGCATCTAAGAACCACTGTACCTCTGCCACCCCGAACTTCTCAAATACTTGCCCTAGTAATTCCAGCGCAGCCCCTGTCTCTATCACTCGCTTATAAGAACCATGCACACTCGCTATATCCCGGTACACCCCATCCATACAAGCTAATATGATACCATTGGAGAGTATACTCTCTACAAAAATAATCAGATTAAACCCGTCCACGGCTACGACCTTATCCTTCAACTGGGAGGTAGGGAATTGAAGCCCCAGGCGTTTTTCAATGGAGGAAGGGGTGCTTACCAATCGAAGCAATGCCTTACGTTGGCGGGCGTTTAGCCGATAGCGATCGCCTACTATTTTCACGCCACTATTCTCTCCATACCCCCTTTCCAGGAGATAGGATAAATCCTGTGCCGCCTGCCCAAATGGCAATTCCCATTTTTTTGCGAATAGCAAATGGTCTTGCGGATGTTGGCCTCTATGTTTTTGCTGACTAGGCATACTTATCGCGTTAAACCCTCAATTTAGCTATACAACAGTCATACGGCATACGAAAGCTAGAATTGGTTAAAGAATGTTTAAATCCGTTGACTTTTTCCTAAATAGATTGTTATATTGTTGGAATCTGTTTAAAATGCAGTGATTTATGTATTTTCACGGTTTAAAACTTTATTACTAACCCCCTAGTTACAGGCAGTGAAAGATAAGTGTATTTTTAATAGCTGCTACTAGAAATTCCATGAGTATGAATAAAGCCTTACTTTATCTTTTCTTTCTCTTGTTGTTACCAACTGCACTGAGTGCGCAAGGCAAGCTCGTGGTATTACCTGAATCTAGGGACCAAGTCGTTTTTGATGACCTAGCAGATATCTCGAAAGAATTCAGGCTGACGATTACAATTCAAAACCAAGGCGATCAAGCCTTAAACTTGATTTGGCGAAAATCAGTACTTAGTCAGCCCTTGGATTGGCTAGCTGAAATCAGTGATAAAAACAACTATTACCTACCCGAGACACAGTCTAATATCGATCCTGACTTAAATTCTGAAGAATCAATTTATCTGGCAGCAGGTGAAACCTCTGAGGTCAATTTCCATATTTTCCCTTTTGGCAATTCAGGTGATGCTTCTTACAAAATAGAATTTATCAACGAGACCGATCCTGATCGGGTTATAGCAGAAACGCAATTTGATTATTCGATCCAACGTCCGGTAGTGGTCGGTGCGGATAGAGCAAGTCTTCGGCTTTTCCCAAATCCTTCTACCAACTATATCGAACTTCCTTACAATACTATAGTAGATCATATCGATGTCTACAACACTATTGGTCGTAAGGTCGTCAACTTTAAGGCAGAGAACGGAGTACGCTATGACATTTCAACTTTGCCTACCGGCTTGTATTTGGTTAGTTTGGTCAATAATCAAGGGACGGTAATCAAGACGCTACGTTTTTTCAAGCGTACGATCAGACCTTAAGCTTATGTTTGGGCAGGCTTCAATTGCCTCTAAGCAACATTATGTCTGCCCAAATATGCGCTTAGAAATGTTATATTAGCATCTCTAAGCCGGGTATTCGACGAAGTTTCTCGGCGTTTCAAAAAGACGAACTTGCAAATCATATTTTGCATCTAGGCGGGTACGTATCAGTTGCCAAATCACGTAGCATATATGCTCTGCTGTAGGGTTTAGGTCCTTGAACTCTTCGGTATCTAAATTAAGATTCTTGTGATCAAAACGATCTTCTACCTCCTCCTTGATAATATCTTTCAGTACTTTCAGGTCAATTAGATACCCCGTATCCGGGTCAACCTCTCCCATCACTTTTACTTCCAATTCGTAATTGTGTCCATGGTAATTTGGGTTATTACATAGACCAAATATTTCGTCGTTTTTCTCTTCTGACCAATTGGGATTGTGTAACCGATGAGCTGCATTAAAATGAGCTTTTCTAAAAACTGCTATTCTCATACCTATTTATTTTTCAACCTTATCAACAAGAAATGGCAAGATAAGTTGTTGCTTAAAGTAATCAGTGAGGCCGATCAGAAGTGTAATAATGGCTACCTAATTAGCCGGCAGGTGAGCTAAAGTCAATTTCGGTATTATCTCCAATATTGAGGCTTTGACGGAGGCCTGTAATAGCCGTATCATTACCGACAACCGATTTTTGCAAAATCACTTCTTTAATGAATGCAAAATTCCCGATGATAGAATTCTTTATGATGGCATTGGTAATAACCGCATTATCGCCGATGGTCGTATGTGGTCCAATAATCGAATTGGCGATTTGGCAGCCCTCCCCGATGCTTACCGGATGTATGATAATGGCATTATCGTAGGTGGGTAGATCATTGGAAGCATAGCCTTCTCGATCCAATAGAATAGCATTGGTCTCTAATAAAACCTCTTTCTTACCGCAGTTGAACCAATTATCAACCGTAATAGCGCTAAAAGGGATTCCCTTTTCGATCATTCGCATGAGTGCATCCGTCAATGGGAATTCACCATTGGATCGAAGATTGTGTTGAATATTAAAATCCAGCGCTCCGATAAGACCTTCGACTTCCTTTATTTTGTAAAACCCGACCATCGCCATATCTGACTTTGGGATCTTCGGCTTTTCTACCACCCGGCTTACATTGCCATCGATATTGAATTCTACAACGCCAAATTCTCTAGGGTCACGAACCTTTTTTACCCCCAAACAAGATTGTGGATGGTCAACGATCTTCTGAAAGTCTGCATCTATTATAATATCTCCAAAAAATATAAACACCTCATCTGCATCTTTGAAGTGTTCTCTGGCCGTCCAGATGGCGTGAGCGGAACCAAGGCGCTCCTCCTGCGTAACAAATGTTTTATTGAGTTCCGGATAGGTTTGCTCTACAAAGTTTTTGATTTTTTCTCCGAGATAGCCAATGATGAAAATGAAATCACGGATGCCAACATCCACCAGCTGTTCGATAAGAAAGGATATAATAGGCTTGCCTGCAACCGGAATAAGAGGCTTCGGTTGCGTGTAAGTGAGAGGTCGTAATCGGGTACCAGCTCCTGCTACAGGAATGATCGCTTTCATGAAAGCTAAAGGTAAGGAAAAATATGTTCACACAAATGAATTGATGTCCCGTATCATCAATTATTCTTCTCTAGTAAAAAACCTAAAAATAGGCAGCCTCCACTCCAAGGATCGAAGTGGAGGCTGCACTTATTTCGTACTATTCTTTAATCACTTTAATTCGGCGAATAGCAGTTTCTGTTTTAATAGATAGTATATAAATACCATTGCTATAATTCGTCAAATCAAGCGTTTCTGTATATTTCGTATTGACCAACAATTTACCGTTGAGGTCGAAAAGTTGTAGGCTTGCATCAGCAGGTAGATTCCTAATGTTTAATGCATCACGCGTTGGATTAGGGAACACTACTACCTTTGCTAAGTCTTCTATTACTTCTACTTGATCTAATTCATCTTTCTGTACCTGTTGTATGGTAGCTTCCGAATTAGCTTTGAATCCATTGGTATTGTTTGAAACTAGTCCACTGGTTGTACCTGTTGTACAACCACTAATTACAACATCATCAATGTAAACCCAATCTGAATTATTGGAAGCATCACATTGGAAACGAAGAACCGTATTAGCAGAGAATGGTCCAGGAATTATGACCTGATCAAATAATCGTTCGTTATTATCAAAATCCAGTCCTCTACGCCACGCTCCTACCTCTGTAAAGCTCGCACCACCATCGGTAGAAATAAGTAACCAGAAATCTTCTGTTACATTGTCCATACTCACGGTGATATAACCTGTCTCTTATACACATCTGACGCTGCCGACGA
>CAJXUM010000198.1 GCA_913060855.1 uncultured Lewinella sp.
TCTTCGTCGGCAGCGTCAGATGTGTATAAGAGACAGCATTCGTATTCCCGACAAAACCATTGGTCCCGGAGCTCCCACCTCGGTAGAATCGAAAATTACTGCCGAGAAGATTATTCCCCAATCCATTCCCCCAAACAATCATATCGACCGTACCATCATTATCAAAATCTTCCAACACACTACGATCAGCAGAAGGAGGGGTGGCGGTAGCATCATTAAAGGTGCCATTGCCCTGATTGAGGTAGATATCAGGGAAGGTGCGAAATAGGCCAGAAGCATCCGGCCCTTCAAAGAGTCCCCAGCAATCCTGATCTCCATCATTATCAATATCCGCCCACTTTACATCCGTCACCGTATTGCGACCAGAGCCCGATATGGCAAAGAGTTCCTGCTTCGTAAAGTTCTGAAAACCATCATTATTGAGTATAAAAACAGCGCCATTCGATCGTCGAAAGACACCACAACTGATATCCAAATCTCCATCACTATCATAGTCGACAAACTTGGGATAACCAGCAAAAGTCATATTGGTAGGCGCAGTATAAATAGTAGTGAAGGTAAAGGAGGTGCCCGTATTGATATACAACCGTAGGGAATTACCAATATCAGGATCGATAGACACGATATCAATCAAACCATCTCCGTTGATATCCGCCAGATCAAAGCGATCGGTCGTCAGCGTTAGGAATAAGCTGAAGCTCGTTCCATTGTTTTGGAAGAGTCGAATTTGCGGAGGAATTGTGGTTGTACTTTCAGTGTTTTTAGGCCTAAAAACGAAGAAATCTAGGTCGCCGTCATTATCGGCATCTGCAAATTGGCTGCCCGTAGAGAAATATTCGCCCAGTGCAGGGCTAATTTGATCGAATCCTACGTTGCAATCCGAAGTTTGAGCTGAGAGATAGGCATAGCAGACTACTAATAATGGGATAAGGAGTATCCGAGTATTAATCATGGGATTTAAGGTTGAGACACAGGTTTTAAGGGTACTGATGCAAAATATAAGTGGACAAAACGACCTTCCTACTGGAAAGCAGTTCCATTTCATCCAGAAAGATAGCTGCGGAGCCACACAATAGCTCCGCAGTTACCCCTACAAAAGGTAATTAATGAAGAATGAAAATAGGGTAATCCCCACCACTTTCATTTTCATTTTTCTTTGGCATTTGATCTTTGCCTTTCACGGCTTTTACCAACCCACGAACTCGTTTTTTCAGGAATTCATACAGTTCGTCAAATGTAATGTACTGGTTGGTATCACCATCGGCTAGATAAGAGCCATTATCGTCGGTACAAAGTGTATTCTTGAATGCTTCAATCGTCGCTTCAGTAAAGGCTCCATTTTGCCAGCTATCATCTTCATAGGATAGCTGGTCTTGCTGACTGGAGGTAATCACATTAAGGCCAGGGTAAGCATTGTTAATTTTCTCGAGCGCTCGACGGACTTGAATGGATGATTCACGTCCACCTTCGGCAGCTCCACTATGACAGGCATCGATAAAAACGAACTTCTTGCATTCGATTTTTTCCAGGATTTCCAGTATTTCATTCTGGTAATCGATCATAGCAGCTGTGGGATAGAGGTCGTAGTCGGACGCTAATATTTTGAAAGCTCCATTGTCTTCTTTACCGTGAGAAGATATAAAAACAATGAGCACATCATCTTCCTTGATCTGATCTTCCCGGTTTTCATTACGGTACCTTCTTATGAGGTCTGAAAATTCTGCATAAATCGGTGTTTTCCTAGTTTGCTCGGGTTTATACATCGATTTGATAAAAGCCCTTTCGTAGGTTTTATCTGGCCCAGATTGATTCTGGAACATTGCTGCGAAGTCTTTCGCATCATTAGTCGTATACTTCAAATCTTTATGAGGAATACCAATAGACAAGACGTGAAGGTTCGGTTTTCGTGGGGTGTAATTGACGACCAATTCTCTGGATTGGAGAATACCATTCGCCGTTTTGAATTCGATCGTGATTCTATTCTCGCCTTCGTCCAAAGGAATTACATTTTCGTACGCATAGCGGAATTTCTCCCCTCGACGAGTAGGAGGCTGTAGTTGCTCCTCGTCCATCTTAGAGTTATCGGGGGATTTCCCATTGATTCGCACCTTGGCATCCTGTGGCGATAAGTTGCCCTGCGCCGTACTTATGGTGGCCTCAATTCTAAACTCGGCACGATCAGAAGTTACCCGCTTGATATTTATCTTGGCCTCATTGGGGTAAGTGAATAGGACATCTTCAAAACCATCAGAAGCAACAAAAACATCGAAACTAACGGTGATATTTTTTCGCGTCAATTTCCCTTGCGCATCTACGATGACACATTCCACAATAGCAGAGGTTTGATCAAATTGGGCTTTTTTCTGCACCCGTATATTTAGGCGTTTCAACGCTCTAGGTAGGATTTCTCCCAAAGGTATTTCCTTACTGCCCAATACTTGAATGCCTTCTGGCGCATTGATGATCACTTTGCCCCCATTAGCGGATTGGTCTCCCTTGTTTTCTACTTCCAGGGTAATATTCCTTGGACTGAATTCCGTATTCCCTTCCGGTCGTACAAATTCCTTGGCAATGACTAAGGTAGCGGGGCGGGGGTTTTTGGTTTTTATAATTTCGCTAAAAGCTGTAATTTCTTGGTTGTTCGACAATACACTGACACCAAATCGATTATCAGTCGTTTCGGCTACTTCTTTTGCCGATACTGGAATACGAACTTCTCTGGTTTCGCCTCGTTTGAGTGGTCCAAGGTAAGTATTGGCCCAGTAAGTAATCTCTTGACTTTGACTCTGATCAATCAATCGAATACTCACATTATCTAAATCAAATGATTCTTGGTTAGTAATGTTGAAGGAAACATAAGAGCGGGAGTTGGGCTGTAGGTAGCCATCCGCGGTTTTGAGCCAGAACTTAGTTCTTGCTATATTAAATTCTCCCTTAGCACTGATGAGAGTGGGTGGTTTGAGGGATTCGAATCGGGTCATCCAAGCACCATTTTCTCGCTGATTGGTTTTTCCTACGAAGAGCAAGCTTTCGTCATGTAGTTGGAGGATGCTACGCCCGAGATCATCCTTATCTTTTCCGGGATTCATTTCCCACATCCGATCGCCACCACGTCCTACGCCCACCAGGCGGGCATTACTGTCGCGTGCACCACGGGCATGTGAAAAGGTGTGGCCAATGATGACAAATTCACCATTATAAGTTTCAATGACCGAGGAGGCCAAATCATCTTCCCTTCCCCCATAGGCCTGCGACCATTGTTGGGTACCAGAAAGTGAGTTGATTTTGACCAAGAGCATGTCGATTTTTCCATTACCGCCATTCACCGTATTCCCCACCACAGCTAGTCCACCGTCTGCGGTAAGGATAAGGTCTTTGGCTTCTTCCCATCCCCTATCGCCATATTCATGCCCCCATATTTGCTTTCCTTTGGCATCGATTTTGAGCACATAGATATTATCTCGTTGGGTGTCTCCAGATTTGATGGTATTACCCGTAAGGAAGATTTCATCCTTACTATTTACTTTCATTCCTTCCACATTATTCATCGGTGCAGCCACCAGTTTTCTCTCCCACAGTATCTTACCGTCCACGTCAAATTTGACGATCCAAACACGACCATCCGCTATGCCACTAGCTACCATAGATTGGTCACTGAGTGTTACTAGTTCGAAAAGCCTGTTTTCAACTCCATCTCCGGGCGTCTTTTCCCAGATCACCTTTCCTTTTTCATCTATTTTAATGAGCCAGCCTTTGGCCTTACTTCCGTAGGAGGCGGTGTAGCCTGCCAGAATAAAGTGTCCATCTGCGGTTTGTATAATAGATTGTAGGATATCATCTTTTTTTCCGCCGTAGTCTTTTTTAATCAGCTGAGTCCCTGTACTAAAATCGTAGAGGACAAAAAGGCCGTTTTTACCGCTGGACTGCATCTCGCCTACTGCGGCGACATGGCCGTTTGTAGCTTCAATAACTTTGGTTAAAACATTGGAGGAATGGGTACCGATAATATCGGTCCAGAGTGGTGTTTCATTAGGTTGTGCACCCAAGAAATAGGGAATGGCTAAAAGGGTTATAATTAAGCGTTTCATCTTGGAATTATTCAGACACGTTAACTTTTAATACAAGTGGTACAATTTTTCCTTCACTGCGGGTTCCTACTTCGAAACCCATTTCAGTTTTTGAATAGGTAATATCAGTGGGCGTTACCATCCACTTATCTAGTTTTTCTTGAATAGAACCCACCAAATTATTTCGGTCTTCTAATAGCATATCACAAAAGGCTTGAATGCCTTGTGTTATTTTTTGGGTAGAAAAAAGGACCACCAAATGGTCATCTCCTGGCTGTCTTAGGCGCAGAACGCGCTTCCCTCCAGGAATATTAAGCAAAGCGCCACCGCTCATTACTAGGGCAGATTCTCGGCTTTTCAAATTTATGTTATTTGCTTGTTCTTTTGGGAAATGTACAGCCGTTTTCCCTGTTGCATCTACGCTAAAGACGTAAATATAACCATTATCAAACCCACTTTTGACATATAGCTGAAAACTATCTCCAATTTTAGACTTCCCCGCCAAGGTGTAATGGCCATTTTGGAACCGGACTTTAGCTTCTTCAAAAACAGGTTCATTGTTGTGCCATTCGCCCGTAAATTGCTGAAATCCGAAGGAACCAGATAGGCTTAGAAGTTTTCGGGTAGCAGCAGCAGCAGTAGAAGTCGTTTGCGTGCCTACTTCAGTAGTTTGTACAGCCAACAAGTCATCATCGCCCGCCAAATTGATGGGGTCACCTTCTTGGAGCATCAAGGCATAGCCATAGCGGCAGTAATCGGCGAAATGGGCATAACGAACCCAAATAAACCCGTCTTCGCCCCAGCCTTTACCCCAACTATTCATAATCTTAAAGGCACCTGCCATATTGGGGTTGGGATTGGGCGTTTGGAATTTGGAGTCATCAAAGCCCACCACCACCATAGCGTGTCCGCCGGCTGGCGTTTTACTCCCGATCGTCGGCCACCAGCTATTATCCCCTTCTCGAATTTGACGAAAATTTTCTAGGATACGCATGCCGATGACAACAGGTTTCCGCTGTCCCACTACACGTTTCACCATTTGAATCTTTTCTTCTGCCGGAGCATTTGTTTTGAACAAGGGGATATAATCACTTATTTGGTATTGCCTGGCACTATTGAATAGATTGGGCGTTACCTCTCGGGTACAATCGTTGACATCAAAGTCGAATTCATTAGCCAAGCAATTCCCTCTTTCTTGTAGGGCTTCCAGTGCTTTTGAAATCACAATGCCATTCGTACAATCTCCTTTCTGTAATTGGTTATAAAGAAATAGGGCTGAGTTAGCATTTTCGGTAATCACGGCTTTATCGGTCCAGCCGTTGGCCAGGGCACGCTCGATAGTGAGCGCGCCGTAGCCTGCCGACCAGCCGACACAGGAGGAGATCTCTCCCTGGTGCCTAATTTCTGGGCAATAGGGCGCCAGATCAATCTGGCGCACCATTGCTTTTGATCCTTCAAATTGAATATTACTGGATGTAAATGTTTGTGCCTCATAATCTTCATCATCCATCACCAATCCAGTCGGAAAAGTCTGGGCATGGCTCCAAAGCGCAAAGCAACAAAGTGCACAAATACTTATTAGCCTATTCATATTCATAGTAGTTTGACGGAAATAAATTCATCAAATCCCCTTATCAGGGTTTTAATGGATAATTAGTTTCTTATTAATCATTTGATCTTCAAATTGCAGTTGCACAAGATACATACCTGGTGCCAATTGCGAAACATCCAATTCCGTGCGATTACTTGGATCTAGCTGCTTACGCATAAGCTGGCTTCCTTGTAAGTTGAACACAGTCATTCCGATTTTTGAAGCCCTGATTTGGTGATCAATCGCTAAGAAAACCGTATTGCGTGCAGGATTCGGGTATAGCTTGATGCTATTGGCAGGAATCAAATCTCTAGTCGGCACCATACCGCCCGTCAAGCAAATTTCGATCGTCCAGCTATTAAATACACCACCATCATCGGGTACACCATCCGCAACAGTTAGCTTCCAATCACCACTGGGATTTTCAAGCTTAAAGTTAGCTAAAGAATCTTGTGGTGCATAAATGGTATTGTCCTGAAAAGGGCAATCTAGGTCATTGAGAGGGAAGGGAGACAAATCGTCAAAGCCAATCTCAAATCTCTCGGAATCGAAACATTCTTCCTCCAGTAGGGTAACAACCGTACCTTTAGGGCTTTCTAATCGGAAGGTTAAATCCCCTACCCAGGTATGATCACCCTTAATATCTGTCAATCTGATTTTTTCTACTACATCTGTATCACTTCCAAATGGGAAATTGATCGTAGAAGTATAGTCTCCAGAATCAGCTGCCTCAATATCAATAGGTAAATCAATGGCCTGAAGTGTGATACAGCCTGAGAAATCATTATCAATAGTTGTAAAGCTAGCTGTAGGCGACCACTCGCCAGTACCACAACCATTCTTGCCTCTCACTCGCCAGTAGTGTGTCGTCCCTTGTACAAGCGTAACGGCTGGTAAATATGCCGTGCCTACAAAATCAGTTGTTTCAGCAATAATATTTTGAAAATCACTATCATCGGATATCATGACATCGTAACCTTCTGCATTAGCTACTTCTGTCCAAAATAAGGTTTGTGTCAACTGGCCATCAGTAGCCCCATCACTTGGTTCGGTCAAAGCAACAGCAGGAGGTACATTCTGTAGCAGTTCGAGATATAAGAAGTATTGCGCCTGATTCGAACCAAAGTTAGCTTGCACTTCTATTTTATAATCCCCGGTGGCCAAAGCGCCCACATTACTCAATGTTAGTGTGGTACTTTCATTGGCTTGAATGCTGGAAGAACCAAAGGTCGCGGTTACCGCACCAGGTTTATCTACTACACTGAGCGCTACATTCCCTGCCCCTGAACCGGCTGTCAAATCGAAAACAACTTGGTCGACATCCAATGCACAAACAGTTTGGTAAATATCTGTCACAGCCAATACTTGGCAAGCCTCTTGGTATTTACCTGCAAGCTGGGTTTCTCCGGTAGCTTGTGGATCGAGCCAATCTCGCAATCGAGTATCTGAAGATCCAGCACCTTCCCAAGATTTATGTATCCATCCGTAGAAATCAGTTTGTTCTCCTGCCGAGCAGTTTACGTCATCATAAGCCAGTCCACCGAATAGTTGACCTACCACGAAGCCGTCCTGGTCAAATAAAGGTGAGCCTGAAGATCCTACTTCAGTAACACCTAAGTCCCAGTCTTCAATAATCAAGTAGTTACCATTCTCATCCGCATCTCCGTTATTGTCCCCTTTAAAAGTTGAAGCATCATTAACAAAGGAGATCCGCTTCTCCATACTCTGTGGATGATGAATACCTACCACTTTATTAGGCATAACTTCCAATCTATTCCATCCCGCAAAAAAAGCATTAGCATTATCGGGAACGGCATTGTCAAATTCGATCAATGCCATATCCGTTCTAGGTGTACTAGCACGAAGCTGCGCGCCTGTATTAAACACGGTCAAATCTCCATTTCCATCCGCTCCACTTTCGGTACTGCCCAAAGCACGACAACTTGTATTTTGGTAATTCCAATAAGCCACAATGGTAGAAGCGTTATCCTCAGAAATACTACAGTGATTGGCCGTCAAGAAAAAAGGTCGGCAATCCTGATCCGTATTATTAATCAAGACCCCACTACACGTACGATCTCCATTGAGCGTATACATGGCTACTCCCTGGATTTGATCCCGGTATGGTTCTATTTGAGGATAACCATCTGCAGTTCCGCAGTTGACATCGATATGACAAGCAGAAGTACTCATCAGACTATTGATGCCCATGAAGTCATGGTTTACCTCACTCACGGTCAACGCAAAATCGGCTACTTCTGATCTAGGCATTTGTACTTCAATGATTACATCATCTCCCAAAACGATAGGCGTCCAAAGCCGCTCATGTTCCTTATTGTCTGCGCTAGTAAGGGGTCCTACCAAGTCTTTCAAGTCGGCTGTATATAATATCAATTTTGCATTGGCTGACATTTTAAATTGGCTAAAGCCAAAATTCAGTGATTTTGCCTCTGCAGAGTGAATACGTAGTCGCCATACGGCCATATCTGTATTGAGATATTCCCAAGTACCGTGGGATTCGTGGTTGTACTCAACCTGAAATTTATAGGCGAAGTGTGGCAATTCGCCAGCTTCGCGGTTTTTCATTTCTTCTGCGTGTAATTCTTCATTATCAATCTGTGACATGACCTTCTTGTCTACGACAGATAAATCGGTATTAATGGGGGAAGTTGCTACTGTTTGTGCCCCTATAAATGGGGTTATAAAAAGAAAGAGGCACAAATAAATTGTAAATTTTTTCATTACAAATTGTTTTCGACGATATAGCCAATTTGGGCGCTACACTTTTGTAACACCTGCTATATCTAAAAATTGGGAAATTAGGTGAAATAAGAGGGTGCAAATTCGCTGAAACAGCGAATTTGCACGGGTAAATGCGTTTAGTTATTCTGGTTGATATCCATGATTTCTGTCTCTTATACACATCTCCGAGCCCACGAGACCGAGGCTGATC
>CAJXUM010000199.1 GCA_913060855.1 uncultured Lewinella sp.
AGAATAAACTTGTTAGTGTATTTCAACTTTATGCTGACAGACGAAAGTCTCCTTTTCTTCTAAATGCAAAATCCCCTCTTTTTGTTTAAAATTAGCAAAACCACCTACTTGATCGGCCACCCCAAACCAGGGTTCGATACAGACAAAAGGAGAGGCCTCGTTTTTTGACCAAATCCCTAAATAGGGGAATCCCTTAAAGCTAAAAGTCCATATTTTTTTCCCTTCACTGTTGCAAAGCGAAATTTGATCAGAAGCTAAATCCTTGAAAATTAAGGCATCCTTTTCAAATAGATGATCATGAATGGGGAGCTCCTTTTCCCTGGAGAGCATCCTGGCGGTTGCTCCCGTTCGATACCCTTGCTCAATGAGGTGTCTATCTATCGTTTCCGGCTTTTCAAAAACAAGGCTGTAATCTGATCGTTTTTCATCCGCTGATAAAGGGACACGGAAAGCTGGATGGGCACCAACCGAAAAATAAATACTTTGTTTGTCTGTATTCTCAATTTGATAGGAAATGGATACTTCTCGGTCTTTTACTTCATATCGGGCAATAAACTTGAATCGATAGGGATAAATTAGGAGGCTTTCTGCATTGTCCTTGAGGACTAGACTTATGCTACTAGCATCTTGTTCCAGTACTTCAAAAGGAAGATTTCGAGCAAATCCATGCTGATTCAGGGAATAAGCCTTTCCATTAAGCTGGTATTTATTCTCAAAGACTTTTCCGACAATAGGGAAAAGGATAGAAGAATGTCGACCCCAATACTGTGGATCAGCTTCCCACATATATTCAGTTCCCTCCTGCTTGGATTGAATGCTCGCCAGTTCAGCCCCGTTTTGCTTTATTTTTACAGTCAAAACAGCGTTTTCAATGGTATAGGTTTTCATTTTCTTTCTATTTGTACTATCAATGGTTCGTATCGAAAATGTCCTGATAAAAAGACAATAAGATTTTTTCTTCTTGTTTCCAGTTGAGTTTGGTTCTCGCTGATAGGCAGTTCTGTTGCAGTTGCTGATACCTGCTTTTATCTTCTTGTAGGTATTTGACGCTAGAAACCAGCGCATCAACCGAAAGTTCCTCTAGTAAGCAGAATACATCATATTGGTGCTGTAAGCCCAGATAGGCCGGAAAATTCATATGTACAGAAGGCAAGCCCGCTTGTATATAATCAAAAGCTTTGTTGGCCAATGAATAATAATAGCTCAAGCCTTTATTCTCTAGGAGGTTGAGACCTAGGTGCGCTTGCAAAGTGATTTCTCTCAAGGCAGCAGGCCGGAGATAACCCAAGAAATGAACTTGGCCTTCCAGGTTCTCCTGCTTGACCAGGGAACGAAGTGCTGCTGATAAATCTCCTTCGCCAGCCAGCCATAGTTGCGCACCTGGTAGTCCTTTCATGGCTTTGATGGCGACTTCCAATCCTCTCCCTTCGTTTAAAACCCCTTGGTAGAGTAGAGTGAATGTTTGATCAAGTTGAGGCCTAGCTACACGCTCCGATGGAATGGGGACATTGCGGATCACCTTGAATATAGGCCCATAGGCTTCGGTCATCAGATGTCCTAACTCTGATGCTACGGTGTAACAGTGCTTAAACTGTGGAATAGACCAGTGGGCTATTTTCTCCCAGAACCGCTTTACCGTTGGGCGCCTGACTACTTCCGGAACTTCTGTGAAGTATTCATGGGCATCATATACTCGCTGCTTCCCTTTAATCCTACTAACCAGTAGATTGGGAAGAATGGTATCTAAATCGATGGCACAATAAATATCTGCGGTATGAAATAGTAGATAAAAGAAAAGCCGGATATTGTATTCTGCATAAAAGCTAATTCCTTTTTGAAAGAAGCAGGGTAAACGGACTTGCTGAAAATCTCTTTGTAGCAGCGGAATCGAACTGGCTTGTTTTCTGCCAATTAAACGAACCGAATAACCAGCGGCGGCCAAACTTCCACAAATACGGATCATCCGTTGATCGTAGGTCAAATCATTGGTGACAGTGAAGAAAATTCGATTTTTCATCTGGCTAAAGTCTATTGATCAGTCCATTTGTATTTATCATCTACCTTTTCTAGAAAGCTTTCGTCGAGCAGGTATTCCACCACCTGTAGCACCTTATTTTCATGTCGAGGTGTGAAAGAGGATAGAATTTCTGCTAAGCTCAGTGCTTCGCGTTGCAATAGCCGCTGTATTTTTGCTTTATATTTTTCAAACTCCTCCCTGTTCACTTCTGTTTTATGTCGCCCGAGACATACATCACATATACCGCATTTAGTCTCCGTTTGTTCACCAAAATATCGGACTAGTTGCTGTTGTCGACAAACGATGGTTTCTGCATAGGCCACCGCTTTATTGATTCTTTCCAAATGACGATTTTTCCGAAAATGATACAATTGCTGATCAATAGTAAGTTGTTCAACAGCCAAGCGTTCTTGAATAAATATCACTTGCGGATTCTCTTTTTGTGGAATATAATCTACGATCCCTTCCTTGCGCATAAGTAGCAATGCCTTTTGTAAATCTGATTTTGGAACGCCTAAGGCCCTGGCTAGTTGGGTTTCTCTCAGTTTGATATAATCTTTGAAAGCACCATGGTAGGATCTCAAAATTACTTTCAGAATTTTATCTAATCGAGGATGGCGCAATTGGAAATCATACAATTGATCTTTATGGACCTTAATGCGCAGACTAGCAGGAATGTATACGGCTTCGGTAAGGATAATGATTCCGATCTGTTCTAATGCTTTCAGGCAATTGAAGGCTGTCACCGGATGGAAGGCAAAATTCTTTGCAAATTCAATGAGGTCAAAATCAAAGCTTTGGCCTTGGCCTCCGCCAATGGCCAATTGAAAGTAGCTTCCCAAAGCCTGGTATACTCTTTTGATCTCTTTGATTTCAGGGAAGGCGAGTTTATAAGCCTTTTCCAAGCTTTTCTTGTCATTCTCATTGTAAAGCAAAACGGCAAAGGCCTTTTCGCCATCCCTACCTGCTCGTCCCGCTTCTTGAAAGTAAGCCTCAATACTATTGGGCAAATCCATATGCACCACCACTCGCACGTTGGGCTTATCAATTCCCATCCCAAAGGCATTGGTACTCACGATCACCCTTAATTTATCCTGCGTCCATGCCTCTTGTTTACCGGTACGACTCTCATTACTGAGACCAGCATGGTAAAAGTCAGCTTGGATTTTTCTTTTTTGCAGATAGTGCGCGATTTCTTTAGTCTTCCTTCGATTTCTGACATAAACCACGGCCGATCCTTTGACTTTCAGGAGAATACTCGCCAGCTTTCCAAATTTGTTTTCTTCCTTCAAGACACTATAAGAAAGATTAGCTCGAATAAAACTCTTTTGAAAAACTTGGCTTTTCTTGGGTGGGAAGGCGAGCTTTTCTTGAATGTCTTTTACGACCTCAGGAGTGGCAGTAGCCGTCAATGCAATAAAAGGCACCTCGGGCAGCCATTCCCTAACTAGGGCAATCTCCAAGTAAGGCGGCCGAAAATCATAACCCCATTGTGAAACGCAATGTGCTTCATCAACGGCCAAGAGATTGACTTGCATTTTCTTAATTCGCTCTTGTACTAATTCAGATTGTAATCTTTCTGGAGAGAGATAGAGGAATTTAATATCTCCGTATACACAGTTGTCTAAAACTCGGTCTATATCGCGAAAGGTCATGCCTGCGTAAATAGCCTCGGCTTTGATGTTCCGTTGGCGTAGATTGGCGACTTGATCCTTCATCAAGGCTATTAGGGGCGAAACAACAATAGCTATTCCTTCCTTTAGTAAAGCAGGTACTTGAAAACAGATAGATTTGCCACCACCAGTAGGTAATAAAGCCAAGGTATCGTGTCCTTCTAGGACAGATGTGATGATCTCCTCTTGCAAGGGCCGGAAGGCCTGGAACCCCCAGTATTCCTGTAATATGTCAACGGGTGTGGGATCGTGCATGTGGAGTAAAGGTATAAAAAAAGAGCAGGACCAAATGGTCCCGCTCTGAAAAACTCAAATCGTTTATACTTAATTCTTTTAGCTGCTAGATGATCGTCATTTCCCGTAAGGAAACGGAATAGTTTCAGCTAGCTGGCTATTATATTATGTGCCTATATGGCTTCTTTTAAGCAGTGGTACTGACATTAGCTAGGTAGCTGTTGAATGAGAAATCATCACCTTCGGCTACGACCGCTGTTACAATATCTCCAACCTCTTTACAACCCAGTGGAATACTTGGGGCGAGTTCGGGTGTACCTATTCCTTTTTCTAAGACATCTTTTACTGCCTGTCGAATGACTTGCGCTTCTTTCACCATTTCAATCGATTCCAACATCATGGCAGCCGATAATATGGTGGCCATTGGATTGGCGATGTTTTTCCCGGTTCCTTGCGGGAATGAACCATGAATAGGCTCAAACATGGAAGTATGCACACCGATAGAAGCAGAAGGCAATAGTCCCATAGAGCCAGGAAGTACACTAGCTTCATCAGATAGAATATCGCCAAACATATTAGAAGTCAAAATAACATCGAATTGCTTCGGAAATTGGATCAATTGCATGGCTGCATTATCTACAAACATGAAATCCAATTCTACCTCGGGATAATTAGCTGCTGCATATTTGGTTACCGTATCACGCCATAAGCGAGAGGATTCCAATACATTAGCCTTGTCTACCAAGGTGACTTTATTGCGTCGAATCTTAGCATATTCAAAGGCCAACTTAGAGATACGTTCGATTTCATCTACTTTGTAAAAGCAAGTATCATAAGCATTTCCTTCTTCTTTGTTCCATCCCTTGTCGCCAAAATAGATACCACCTGTCAGTTCTCGTAGGATCAGTAAATCCACACCCGTTACTTTCTCTTCTTTCAATGGTGAAAGATGAATCAGTGTAGGATAAGTGGTGACAGGCCGAATGTTGGCAAACAAACCCATTGCCTTTCTTAAGCCTAATAGTCCTTGTTCAGGGCGTACCGTCGCATTGGGATCATTATCATACTTAGGATCACCAATGGCACCAAACAAGATTGCATCAGCGGCTAAGCAAACATCTAATGTAGCCTGAGGGAGTGGACTCCCTGTGTTGTCGATGGCAATAGCGCCAACATCTCCTGGATGGTATTCGAAGCTGTGTCCAAATCGTTTTTCTATGGCACCCAATACCTTGAGTGCTTGATCGATAACCTCAGGACCGATACCGTCTCCTGCCAATAAGGCTATATTCTTTTTCATCCGTGTTTAATTTAAAATAGCAGTGAATGACGATTAAAATGGATCGTCTTATTCCTCCTGATTACCAGGCTACCTGTTGGTTTTCAAATTCTTCAATCTTGCTTTTTTGACTCAATAGGTAATCAATATCGTCATACCCTTCAGATAAGCACATTTTCTTGTAAGGATCAATATCAAATTGTTCGCTAGCGCCTGTAGCCACGATAGTAATCCTTTGTGCTTGCAAGTCTACTTTGAGTTGTGTATTGGGATCTGTCTCAATAGCAGTGAAAATCTCATGTAGGAAATCGGCTGAAACTTGCACAGGTAATAACCCGTTGTTCAGTGAGTTACCACGAAATATATCGGCAAAGAAACTAGAAACAACTACTTTGAAACCATAATCATGGATAGCCCATGCGGCATGCTCGCGACTAGAACCACAGCCAAAATTTTTGCCAGCTACTAGGACTTGACCTTGATAAACGGGGTTATTCAAAATGAAATCCTCCTTAGGAGAATCATCAGCATGGTAACGCCAATCTCTAAATAAGTTATCGCCGAAACCTTCTCGGGTTGTGGCTTTCAAAAACCGAGCGGGTATAATTTGATCCGTATCAACTTCCTCAATCGGAAGAGGGACGGCAGAAGATATTATTGTGCTAAATTTTTCCATGATAGTCTAGTTCAGGTTTTTTCTAACGTCAACAATTTTCCCATTGATGGCTGTTGCTGCGGCCATTAGCGGGCTGGCTAAGATGGTACGTGCTCCAGGGCCCTGACGGCCTTCAAAATTCCGGTTGGAAGTAGAAACACAATACTCTCCCTTAGGGACTTTGTCCTCATTCATACCTAAGCAAGCAGAACAACCTGGCTCCCGAAAATCAAAACCAGCTGCACGGAAAATTTTATCTAAACCTTCAGCTTTGACCTGATCTTCCACTAGTTTGGAACCCGGAACGATCATAGCATAAACATTATCTGCTTTTTGCTTTCCCGATACGTAATTGGCAACCAATCGCAAATCTTCAATGCGAGAGTTAGTACAGCTACCAATAAATACATAGTTTACTTCCTTCCCTAGCAGACTTTCTCCCTCTTTCAAACCCATATAATCTAATGATTTCTTGTAGGTAGTTGGATTATCCACCTTCGCAACCATTGGAATTTGTTCAGAAATCTTAATGCCCATACCTGGGTTAGTTCCATAAGTTAGCATGGGTTCGATGTCCTCCGCATTATAGTGATACTCCGTATCAAATACCGCGTCCTCGTCTGTATATAAGGTTTTCCAATGGGCTAGTGCCTCTTCATAGGCAGCACCCGTTGGCGCAAACTTTTTGCCTTTGACGTATTCAAAGGTCTTTTCATCTGGCGCAATCATACCCCCTCGTGCACCCATCTCAATACTCATATTACAAACAGTCATACGAGCCTCCATGGAAAGGGCGCGAATAGCGGAACCCGCATACTCTACGAAGTGTCCTGTGCCACCACTAGCCGTCAACTTCGATATGATATAAAGAATGATATCCTTAGATAAAACGCCTGGAGATAACTCACCGTCGATCGTGATTCTCATTCTCTTAGGCCGCTTTAGTACCAGACACTGAGACGCTAAGACTTGTTCCACCTGACTGGTTCCAATTCCAAAAGCAATGCAACCAAATGCACCATGTGTAGACGTATGGCTATCACCACATACAATCGTCATACCTGGTTTGGTAATACCTAACTCTGGTCCAATTACGTGTACAATACCATGGTAAGCATGTCCTAAGCCGTATAGCTGAACACCAAACTTTTCGCAGTTTTCAGTGAGCTTATCTACCTGAAAACGAGATAAAGCCTCCTTAATAGGAAGATGCTGATTCGCGGTAGGTACATTGTGATCAGCAGTAGCTACTGTTTTTTCGGGGCGCAATACAGGAAGCCCTCTTTTTGCTAGGCCATCAAAAGCCTGCGGACTAGTAACCTCGTGGATAAACTGGCGGTCGATATACAATACCTCAGACCCTCCATTGACTGGGGCTACTACATGAGCGTCCCAAATCTTGTCAAATAATGTTTTTGCCATTTTTCGATGTGTTTAAACCGTTACACCATCAACTGTCTTGATGATACCGGTCAAATCGTCGTCACCCACCTCCTTTTGGCGGTCAGCAACCTTAAGAAATTGTTCGTATACTTTATCCAGTTCCAACTTGGTTAGGTTGTATCCAATATTTTTAGCGCGGTAAGCAATAGCTGCTCTGCCCGAACGTGCCGTCAAGACGATCTTGGATTGGTCAACTCCCACGTCTAACGGATTAATGATTTCGTATGTTTCTCTATTCTTGATTACCCCATCTTGGTGAATACCCGAAGAGTGCGCAAAGGCATTGGTTCCCACAATCGCCTTATTAGGTTGTACAACCATTCCCATACGGTCAGAAACCAATTGGCTGATCGGGTTGAGTAATTTGGTTTGTATATTATCTTCAAAGCCAAGGTGTCCATGCTGGCGCATCACCATGACTACTTCCTCCAAGGAGGTATTCCCCGCTCTTTCACCAATACCATTGATCGTACATTCGATTTGGCGCGCGCCATTCCGAATGCCAAAGATGGAATTGGCGGTGGCCAAGCCCAAGTCATTGTGACAGTGGGTGGAGATGATGGTTTTATGAATGCCTTTTACATTTTCTTTCAAAAATTTGATTTTGGCACCATATTCATCGGGAAGGCAGTAGCCCGTTGTATCAGGTATATTAAGTACGGTAGCACCTGCCTCAACAACGGCTTGAATAACCCGAGCTAGAAACTCATTATCGGTTCTTCCTGCATCTTCTGCGTAGAACTCTACATCTTCAACGAATGACTTGGCATATTTTACGGCTGCTACTGCTCTTTCAATTACCTTTTCTCTAGTTGTCTTCAATTTGAATTTGACATGTGAGTCAGATGTGCCGATTCCAGTATGAATGCGAGGTCGCTTTGCTGACTGTAAAGCCTCAGCTGCTACCTTTATGTCTTTTTCAACAGCTCTTGATAAACCACAGATGATAGGGTTTCTTACCATATCGCAAATCCTGGCTACCGCTTCAAAATCACCAGGGCTAGAAATAGGAAAACCAGCCTCGATAACGTCAACACCAAGTCGTTCCAATTCCTTAGCAATTTCTAATTTTTGTTGGGTATTCAATTTGCAACCCGGAACTTGCTCTCCATCCCGAAGTGTGGTGTCAAAAATGAAAATCTTATTGTCCGACATTGGTTTTATTTTGAAATTTCCGGTAAAAGTGTAAGTTTGTTCGCATCAAATATATCTTGGCAAGCTGAACATTGAAATTCTAAATTAGTTTATTAGCTGTCTCTTATACACATCTCCGAGCCCACGAGACCGA
>CAJXUM010000200.1 GCA_913060855.1 uncultured Lewinella sp.
CTACACTATCCTCTTCGTCGGCAGCGTCAGATGTGTATAAGAGACAGCATCAACGTTTCTGCGCTAGCTCGCCGCCTCCAGGCTGATGTAGAAAAGCAATTGGGAAAGCCCGTCAAGTCGGGTGCTATCATTATGGCTATCAACCGCCTACAAACGGGTGAATTGATGTTTATTGAAAAGAATATCCGCCTGTTTTTTAAACAACTCAGCGACATTAGTGTGCGCTCAAATTTATCAGATTATACCTTTCAAAACTCCGATACGCTACTCCAAAAACAGGTACGCCTCCTAGACATGATTAGTCGAGATTTCCCTAATGCCTTTTATAGTTTTTCACAGGGCGTAGGTGAAACTACCATTATCGTGACCAATAGCTTGGATGAACAGGTAGACCTGATATTTGAGGGAGAAAACCAGCTAGACAAGGAAAGTCAACTATCGGCTATTACGCTAATGCTTCCTACCGAAAACAGGAATCTCTATGGCGTTTACTATTATATCTTAAAGGATTTGGCCTGGCAGGGTATCAATCTAGTCGAATTAATCTCTACTTCTAATGAGTTTACCCTCATTGTAAGTGATGAAAACCTAGATCATGCTTTTTCTGTTATTATGGGCTTGCGTAAAGCTTAGTGCTTGTTTACTAATACAGTATATCCCCTTAGGGGTTTTCGGAAATAATTTCGCCGACCAAGCGAATACCGTTAAGCGTAAGCGCCGAATCTATATAAGAAAAGTCATCCTGAAGTGGATGTAAGATAGCCGAAAGTCCACCGGTAGCGATGGCCTTGTATTGCGGCCCCAATTCCTTTCTGATTTCACTCAGCATATGACGAACCAAGCCTACATAACCGACTAAAACACCATTCTGGATCGCATGCACCGTCCCCTCTCCTACAATAGAGCCAGGCAGTTCCAGCGGAACTTCTGGTAATTGGGCTGTTTTGCTAAATAGTGAAGTGATAGCCGTTTTGAGGCCCGGAGCTATATTGACGCCTAAAATATGCCCCGTCTTATCTACGATTGTAAAGGTAAGTGCGGTGCCAAAATCTACCACAATCACATCCTCCTTAAACCGCGTATGTCCCGCCAATGCATTGGCCACTAAATCAGTACCGATTTCGTCTGGCCGATCAATTTGCAAGGGCAAATGCGGGTAGACCTTAGGGCCAATTACAATCGCCACACGACCAAATAGTGCGCTGACAATTTCTTCCCAAACATGAATTAAATCGGGTACTACGCTACTTATTACAACGGAATCAATCATCCCTGTCTTCACGTCAACATCCAAGAGATATTGCCCGAGTTGTGTGGAATAAAAATAGGCAGCCTCGCGATCCGAAACGGTCGGCAAACGCCAGATATGACGCCAATCATCCCTTTCGGCAACACCTACTACCACATTAGTATTCCCTATATCAATGGCTACGATCATATTTACTTATTTCGCAAACAACTGCCCCATATCCTTAAAGGCTTTGAATTCCAATGCGTTACCTGCTGGGTCTAAAAAGAACATAGTTGCTTGTTCACCTACTTCTCCTTTAAATCGAATATATGGCTCTATCACAAAGGTGGTACCGTTTGCTCGCATACGCGATGCCAAATCCTCCCAAGTCTCCCAATCCAATACCACCCCAAAATGAGGAATGGGTACATTTTTCCCGTCGACTGGATTGGCCTGTAAAGCCTCTTCTACCTCGGGTTTTGCCTTATAATGAACCACAAATTGGTGCCCAAATAAATTAAAATCGATCCAATGATCTGATGATCTACCTTCTTCACACCCTAGCACTTCGCCGTAGAAATGCCTGGCCTTATCAAGATTATCAACGGGTACAGCCAGGTGAAAAGGATTGATTTTCTGCATGTTTTTCTGATTGATTTCTGGTAATAAATATTCAATGGATGAGCACTAAAGTCGTAAATTTCTACTGAATTATGAGGTTTCAATCTAAAATAATTTTGCAGGCGGATAGGAATGCTTAGAAGTTGTTAGAATGCCTAGACTTTTGAGGTATTGATGCTCGACTTTGACTTCAGAAGTTTCCCAAAGTACACCTGAGAAAACTTCAGTAGTCTTCCTAGTCAGAAGACAGTGGATTCCCTGGATAGCCCGTAATAGGCCCAAGGCCATCCCTATCCGTAATTTCCTTATAAGCTTTGCGGCCCTCCAGGGTCAAGAAGGGCTGAATAGAGCTGATAATCAACTCACTATAAAACGGGATGATTTCTTCCTCCTGTCCATCAAAATGTATCTGAGCATCGGAGATCCAAGCATCAGACAGGATAATCATTCGCAAGATATATTTGTCATATATGCCTTCCTCCCATTCGGGTTCAAAATAACCTGCTTTTATCATTTCTTCTATGGCAGCCTTGATTTGCCATTGGCGTAGGACCACCAACTGGCGAAAATGATCTCGGATAGTCGTAACCCTCCGCGCGATAGCCACAAAATCAATCAATAGAAAGCGGTACTTCCACATCATACCACAATTGTACCTGGTCGCTTCATACATCCATTGCAAATCTGGACTGCGACTGTGTAGTTGCTCAAGGCTTTGCCCCAATTCTTCTACCAGCTTCAGATAAAGTGCGTAGATGATGATATCGGTATTCTTATAATGGTAAGTTAGATTACCGGCACTTATCCCCATAGCTCCGGCTATCGTCCGGATACTTACTTGCTCAACCCCTTTCTCATTGAACTGCGCTAGGGCTACGGCCAGAATCTTATCTTTTGTCTTTATTTTCATGACGATCGTCGAAGAACTAAATTAGTACACTTGTACTATTTAATCAAATATAGTACATTTGTACTAATTATTTACTAAGGTCCTGTACTACTTAACACAAAAGTATTTCATTCGACTGTTCCCTTAAAAAGACAGTCAATAACTGCCTAAAAAAACAACCTGATGAAAGTTAGATCCGATAAGAATGATACTACCGCTAAAACACACAACAAATTGATGGACTGGACCGGTAAAAACTACCAATCTTTCCGAGAATATGTCAAAGTATCAGAAAAAGATAGTCGTTCTACCGTCATACTCAAGGGCATAGCCAGTATGTTTGGTATTTTGCTCATGGTGTTGCTTTCTCCCTTCCTTATTCTAGGATTAATCATTGCTTTCGCGGCTGTACTCTAATTGCATATGGCGACGATTAACAAACCCATCTTCTGGGGGCTGGCCTTGTTATTTTTGGCTCACCAGTTGAGTCAGAAAGTATTGGGGATATCCTTCCCTTTTTTGGACCAGTATCTCGATACCTTCTTACTCCCTCCCCTATTGTTAACAGGTTTATTGGCCGAATGGCGAGATCTTTACCAATTGGGCGAACGGTATATTTTTCCAGCCTTGGTCTTGGTTTTATTGACAGTGGTCCTGTTGATTACGTCGGAGATGGTTTTTCCTAGCTTGTCTAGCCAATTCACGGCCGACCCTTATGACGGTTTGTCCATTGCCTTAGGTAGCCTGTTCTTCTACTTCTTTTTGAATCGACCGCTGCAAGAGCGAAAAATATCATCGGTCTAGCCATTCCTTCAGCCCTACCGCTTTTTGATGGCTAATAATGATGGAAGTCGGAAAAGGGGGGATCAATTCTAGCTTCAATCTTCCTTTTGAAAAGGCGGTCAATTTAAAGATGGCTTTTACTTGAATAATCAAATTGCGAGAGACGCGATAGAAGAGATGTGGATCTAATTGGTCTTCTAGCTTGTGCAAGGAATAAGCTACGGGAAAGGTGTTATTTTGAAAAGTCTTCAACAAAACTAAATTACCCTCTGCTACAAAATAAGCGATCTCTGCTACCTCAATCCCTTGCAGTACTTTTCCACTTTTCACTAAGAAGCGAGACTTATAAGCGGTGGTCTTAAATTGGAGTTGTTTGAAAATGCTTTGATAATCCACCGTCGGAGCGCTCTGTTGTTGTAAAAAGGCTAATTTCTGCATCGCTCGCTGCAAGTCCTTTAGTCCAATTGGTTTTAATAAATAATCGATGCTATTGACGCGAAAGGCTTGAATAGCGTATTCATCAAAAGCGGTCGTAAAAATAATGGGCTTATTGATATCCATCTGCTCAAAAATCCTAAAACTCAAGCCATCAGATAGCTGGATATCCATAAATAGCAAGTCGATTTCTTCCTTGTGTTGCCCCAGCCACTCCACTGATCGAGAAACACTCTTGGTAACAGCTACCACCTCTATGCTATCATCGTAGGCGGCCAATAAGCGCCTAAGGGTATTTGCTGCGCTGGTTTCATCTTCGATGATTAGGACTTTCATAGCGAGGTGTTTTGAATAGTCAACAAGGGTAAACTCACGGAGAAAGATTGAGCGGTTCTCGTCACCCTTACCTCCTCATCAGATAGTAAAGCATAGCGAGCAGTGATATTATCCAAACCAATGCCAAAGGTATTTTCTACTTCATCTAAAAGCGGATGCAGGTTATTACATAATTCGATCCGATTAGCGTTCCGTTGGAGCTGTAATTGTAAGGGAATATTCTCATCAAAATAATTGTGCTTCACGGCATTCTCCAGTAAGGTTTGTAGGCTCAGTGGGGGGATAAAAAAGGCTTCCTCTTTTTCAAAATGAAGTGAATAGCTGATTTGAACATCATCTGCAAAACGAATTTTCAATAAAAAGAGGTAGTCTTTGAAAGCTTGAATTTCTTCTTCAATCGGGATGACTTCTTCTTGATTTTGCAGCACTTTACGGTATAAACCCGACAATTTCAGGAGGTATTCTCCGGCCAAGTCCTGGTCTTCGGCAATTAGCCCGTAGAGTGTATTGAAATTATTGAATAAGAAATGCGGAGAAATCTGGTGCTTAAGCGAATTTAAAATCGCCTGTGTCTTCTCGCGTTCCAATTGCTCCGCTCGAAGCGTTTCTTCCTGCCATCTTTGGATTAGGAAGATACTTTGATTGATCGCATTGGCCGCCAATACCAAGAAGAAAACTTGCAGTGACATGGTCAGGATATAAATGGGATGAAAACTGTCATTGGCGCCTTGTGCAATCTGGTATAGTTTAAATGGGGTGTAGAAGATAAGAATCAGGGTATCCGCCAAAAGAAAACTCAGCCCAAGTGGTAATAAGAAACGGCTGCCCAACCCATTAGAGTGCGGGTTCTTTTGATAAAGGTAGTTTACAACTCGTCGATCCATTTCAAAAATCAAATAGACCAATAAGGTGGCGACCAGCATGACATCCCAATTGAAACTCATCCGTTTGAAGGCATGCAGGATAAATATCAAGGTTCCCATGCTGACCGTAATCAACAAGGGAACCAATAACCGAATCCCAAGAATCAATTTCTTGTTCATATCTCTTTACCTAAATTGACTTACTGCAGTAGCTTGGGGTACGAATATCCAGAAATCATAGTTAAAAACCTCACTTTTCAAGGGTTTAAGCGTTTTGCGGCCAAATTTCTCCCGTAAGGGGCGCATGTCTACTATGATCCAATCCTTGCCCTCTGCCTTTTCCTTGATAGCCTCCCAAAGCACCGGATTCACGTCCTTTTGGTTATCAAATGACTGGATTCCTTGCAAACCAGAATTAGCCTTTCCCTGTAGACCACTAAAGTGTATATGAAGGGATTCCAGGCCATTCATGGCGGCTAGTTCTGCGGCTAAGTTACCAATGTCAAAAATCTGGTAGTAGGATAATCCGCGATAGGTATGGGTAGCGCCAAATTTAAAAATAACCTTCGGTTGAGCATCCTTCTCGGCAGCTCGCCGATAATAGCTCATAAACTGTTTTTTCATCAGCTTGGACCGAATCAAGTTGTTTTGATGATACTTTCCGGCATACCAGGCATCATAGATCTCTTTGGTGTTGACCAATCCATCGATCATCTGGGTGGATTCGGCAGCTTCATCTTTTCCGAAGGCAGCATAGAGTTTCTCAAAGTCCGCTCCATTTAGCTGCATGAGTAGCATTTTGGTAAAATCGCCCGTTTTCATGACGATATTGAAGCCATCGATTCCTTTTTGTAAATAGGCAGCGGCCAGGTCCTTTGTCGCCTGATTGGGGGCGATTTCGATTAATCGCTGAAACAAATAGCGTGGGGCGGCGGCAAATACTTGATCAATCCCCCAGAAAACAGGATCGTCTCCCTGTTTACTTTGCAGGGCGGTCTCCAACAAAGCGAAATCTTCCGGATTATTATAAAAGGGGATAGAAAGCGGTAATGCTTTGGTGAAAGCAGCCAAGGAAGATTCTCCCTGCCCTACTACTTCTTCGAGTTTCTTAGCAATGAAAGGATCGGTCTCAATACAGAAGTACTTGAACCCTTGCGGCTGAGCAGTCTGGTACAAGGCTCGCGTGAAAGCCCCTACCTCGACGATGCCATGCTGCTCGCCAACCAATAGAAACTGCTTTCCCGTCAAAGCTTGCTGCAGCGGCTCGGCTCCACTGCCCTTGAAGCCTAGCTTATCGACAGTAAGGGCATAGGTATGCACTTTGATAGCTTCAATTAAAAGGCTATCCTGCGCTTTCGTATTAACTGTGGGTATGAGTAAGAGAAAAGATAAAAGGGGGAATGCAAATAGTTTCATAGAAGATATATTTTTAGATATATCTTCAATATTAGCGGGCCTACTTTACAATATCAAATAATCGATTGATGAAGCCCGCTTTTTAGCTTACGAAGCCGATGAATTCTTATTTGAAGCCGATCAGCTTACCGATTGACCTCTGCTAGGATTTTTTTAGCATTGTCATTTTTCGGATTTAACTTCAGCGACTGCTTATAGTGCTTGATCGCCTCCTCTTTTTTACCTGCTTTCAGATAAGCCTCAGCTAAACTATCATAAGCATTAGAGGATTTTGGATGCTGGGCAACATTGAATTCGAAAACGGAAATCGCCTTGTCCAATGCATTTTGAGTCAAGAACAGGTAGCCTACTTTATTGACCTCCCACTCTCCTAAATACACCTTTTGGCTTTTAGGTTTTACCAGCGCTTCAAATTTTTGAAAAGCGGGTTCAATCCCCGATTGGCCTAGTGTAGTCCGAATGATTTTTGAAATGTCGGGAAGCGGGGGCAAAATCCGTAGTAATTCTACTTCCCAAACGATATAATCGCCGGGTAGGTTGGGAGGAGCATTGCCCTTGGCCATGGCCCGAAAATGGCTCATAGGAATCTGGAACCTATATTTGCCACCCAAGTTCATAACCTTACAAGCATCCTGCATTCCTTTGGACAATTCACTGACTAGCTGGTAATCTGGTATACCAACCGCATAGGTGGATACTAAGATGCGCCCATTCGCATCAATCAATTGATTGTGATTTTCCATCGATTTGTCAAGTGTCAAAACAGTTGATTTCCCTTTTTTCAATACTTCATAGGGCCAACCACTATCTGTCACTTTTGTTTCTTGGGAAAAAGCAATCAAACTCATGCACAGCATGAAAAACAATGGGGGGAATCGTCTCATGTCTTAGTGTATTTAGCAATGACCTAGCACATCATGCTTAGTCCATTACTTAGTGATTAATTCTGGATTACTATACTGTGGGATTACAACCTATTGGGTGTGCGTTTGTTAATTTTTTCCTAGTACTAATTTCTAATACAAGCTTTAATTTGTCCTATGTTTAGGTAAGAATTTGCTGTAAAACAAGATATCACTTTCAAACTCAAACTTATGAAAAATTTATAATTTATTCTCTATACGATAGTGTTGGGATAAAGTTAAAACCACCTATATACTGCATAATCAATTTATAATCAAACGAATACAACTTACAAATTAATGAGGAGTTATTCTCTAATGATAGCCATAAATAGCACAAGGGCATCACTCTAGTAGAGGATACCCTTGTACATCGTCGAAAAACTACCAGCTTTTCAGCCTTTTGGCTTATTTTTTAGGAATCGGGGGATATATCTTATATATTTTCTTGAGGCGGTAAGATCTTCGCTCCTTATTTACCGCTAGCATACCAGCTTGAAACGCTTTGTTGAAAAGGTCTTGGGCCACCCATTCATCTTTCAAGGCAAAAAAACGTCCACTAGGTTGCTGGCTCGTAACAATCCTTACGCCTAGTATCGGGGGGCGGTGAAAATCTACCTTTTGTAGTCGCTTGATGAGCTGGGCTCTCAGGCTATCAAACTCAAAGGTATTCTCTCCAAAATGATAGCTATCCAACGCTTTTGAACGATATTTTAATACTCCATCACCTGCTGCATAAACATCTAATAACCATCCACTTGCCGTTGAAATACTAATCAATATTGTATCATTTGTTGTCACCTGCCGCATGAGGTGGTCTCTTTGAGTATTTGTTTCACAAAAGCTAAAAAGACCAAGCATGCTCGCTAATACAAGAAGAGGTATGGCATAGGAGTTCTTCACCACATTTATTTTTCATCGCTTAATCGTTGGCTATCGCCGAGCTGACTTGGCAGTGGGCTGGCGTGCATGCTGTTGCCATTCAAGCAACTAGCGCTCTTCTTGGACCGCCAGGGATGATACTGGCTTCTTTTTCTACAGTCCTTATCCTGTCTCTTATACACATCTCCGAGCCCACGAGACCGAGGCTGATCTCG
>CAJXUM010000201.1 GCA_913060855.1 uncultured Lewinella sp.
CGAGATCAGCCTCGGTCTCGTGGGCTCGGAGATGTGTATAAGAGACAGCCATCAGACTAGCTGTACCCGATTCTTTCACCCAAGTTGTTGTGCATGGGGGTGGGGCCCACTCTTCCCCTGGATAATATTCAAATATGTAAGTGTTACTTGTTTTAGAGGGGCTTTCATGATTATTATGAACTAAAAAGTTTCTAAACTGTCTTAGCACATCAGTTTTAAAAAAATCGGCAGAAAAACCGGTATTATTGCTCCATGAATTGACACAAAAAAGGCCTAGAGCTAGCGTTGTTAATATTGTTCTAATTGCCTTCTTGTCCATATGCTTTGTGTATTAAGAGATTAGTAATTTGATCTAAAATGTCCTGCTTTACAGCTTGAATAATTATCGTATTCGAATCCCCAGCCTTGATTTTCGAGCCAACGACATTAATTAAGTCAAATCCTCTTTCTTTTAGGAGATTCGCTAATTCTTGAATTTGGTCTACCTGAGTAATCTCAATGTCCATTTTTTCTAATGTGAGACAAATGAGATAGTCTTGTTCGGCAGGATAGAATTGATCAATATGCCCAGTAAATTGCGTTGGAAATAGATCTTCTAGTATAGGAAGATCTATGGTTTTTTCGAAAGCAACTCCAAAGGAACTGACCCCTTGCCCGCCAAGTAACGGTAATTGACTATATTCCGTTTGGAAGTAATTATCAAGCGCTTGCCATTTGTTATCGTAGTCCGTTTCTAGTGTGTTCAGATTGCTACAACTGGCGATTAATTGAGAAAATGTAGACTTCATGATGGTGAAGAATTGCTGAAAGAAAACATTTAACTCTGCTTTAAATGCAGTATTAGCGGAATCCAATTGGTTTTTTGCGGCGGTAATATCAGACTGGTTTCCACCCGCAACGGCATCTTCAAGAGCTTCCTTTGCATCTTCCAATTGTTGTACAATATTGTCAGGAAGGTACTGCTCCGCGATAGCTACTAGTTCCTCCGCCATCGCAATGATATCTTCAGCGTATGCAATGATATCATCTACAGTGCTCAACACATTTAGGAAGCCATCCAGTTTATCAGCAGTTTCTTCATTTAATAACTTTACACCAGCTCCAGTAATAATAATATCACCGTAAACGACTTGATAGTCTGTGTTTACTAAGATATTTCTGAATTCGACATTGACCCTTGCCATGTTTAAGTAGGGGATAGGTACATAACCAGATCCAGTGAAATAACCTTGGCTACCACCTGCTTTCTTTATAATAACTTGGAAGTCCCCGCTTACAATTGTATCTCCTTCTTTTAATTCATGAATGGCAATTACGGCATCCAAATCCGGCGGAGTCAAGTCAATCCCACACTCATAAAACTCATTATCCAGCGACTCCCGCTCCAGCTCAAACGTACCATCATAAGTGAAAGAGGTGTTCGGCCCAAAGCAGTTCGCAGCAATTGTATATTCATACACTTGGCCGGTTTGAAGGCCCGTCAATTCAACAAAAGTATAGTTGGTATTGACGGTAGAGAACTGGGCACCCACAACCCCTTCCGGGCGATAGAGCACGGTAAAAGTGGAGAAGCCGGAGCCCGTCCATGACAACTTCATCGTGGTAGAAGAAGTGGCTTCTTCGGTCACATTGGTAGGTGCGCCGCAGGGGCTGTTGTTGAAGATCGTCAAGGGGCCAAAGCCAGTCCAGCCGAAATTGCCGCAGTTGGATCTGAGTCGGAATTCGTAATCCTGATCGGCAGCTAGGCCGGTGAGGCGAATCGTTGGTGCGCCTTCAGTAAGGCGGGTCGTCCAGGGAATATCATTGGTGCCTTCCTTGATGTGGGGGCGGTAGGACAGTTCCCAGGTGTTTACCAGCGGATCGGGGTCCCAATTGACGTCTATTCCGTTATCGTTGAAGTTATCCAAGTAGACATTGCCGGGTGGTTGGCAATCAGCGAGTGTAGTACCGGTCGTGCTGGAGCTTATATCTCCCGGATCAACGTCACTGCACCAAGCTTTTACTTTGACCGTGTATGAAGTGTTAGATTCGAGTCCGTCAAAGATGAAAATCGGCTCTAAGGCGTGAATGTAGGTCCAACCTTCAGTATCTACGCCGGGCAATTCACTAGCTCCCGCAGGCAAGATCAGGTTGATCGGACCACCTGTATTGTCCTTAATAAAAACTTGCCATCGGTTGACATTTGCGTTGTTGGCCCAACTGGCTTTGAATCCAGCTATCGTTTCCTGATCAATAGTAATATTCGTAGGAGGGGAACAATCCTCGCCGGTAGTAAATTCAAAAATATCAGAGGGAGTAGACCAGCTGCCGCCACATTTCGATCGCACCCGAATTTCATAGGTCGTCAAATCAGATAAGCCACTGATCTCTACATATAAATCTGGACTGGCGGACATTGAAATCCATTCATTGGTTCCTTTCCGACGATAATCAAACCGGTATTCATCAGCTCCCTTGATGGAATTGGTAAGTAAGGTAGCGCTATTAGCAGTTATACTTTCCGCCCAGGCAATGTCTGAGGCACCGCAAAGCGTAGTGAAATTTATCGGGCTCGTCCAATCCGACCAGTTATTTTCACAATCATAAGCGACAATGACTTCATAGGTCGTATTAGGGTCGAGAAATTCAAGTTCAATGGTACTCGATTCCGATTGTACGACCTCATAACTATTGGCAGAGACGGCTTTGTATTTGACCATATAATACTCTACCAAGTTGGACGCTGGAATCGTGATCGTGGCTGAGCTAGCGGTAATATTAGTAATATGTATTGCCGAAGCATTGATAGAATCACAATCCTTGAGGGTCGTAAATTCGAAAATAGGGGAATAGCTAGACCAACTATTGTCTAAACATTTGAGCTTGAGTCTATATTCATAGGTCGTATTGGACTGAAGCCCTTCTATTGCTTTGCTGTTATCAGTCGTATAGGCATTACTCCAGCTATTGGTTCCTTTCCGACGGTACTGTAGCCGGTAGTTTTTGGCATAAGGAGAATTGAACCAGGAAAACAAGGCACTCTGGTGATCAAAACTTTCTACCCAAGCTATCTCCGGCGCTGCACAATCAGCATTCCAAATCACCGAATCCGACCATTCGCCAGGCTCTCCTTCGAAACAAATCACTCTGATTTGTGCTTCATAGGTCGTACCGGGAACAAGTGCTGCAATGGTGGCCTGGTTAGCGTTGCCAGCGACTTGAATGATATTCCATTCTCCGCTTTCCACTTCACGATAACGAATTTCATATTGACTTGCCCCTGGTACTGGCGACCACTCCAATTCAGCATAAAAAGCAAAAGCTTCTTGCAAGCTAAAGGATTCTAACACATAGGCTTCACATTCGTTTTCTGATTTAGTGGCAATTGGGCCTAATTCCACACAGTTAGTAATTCCACCCTCACATACCGAGCAAATCGTCACAGAATAGCCAGTACCTGGCTCTAGTCCCTCTCCGATAAATTGAGTAGCTCCTGGACTTAGCTGATCTTCTACGACGATTTCTCCCTCTGCATCTTCGATACTCACCTCGATCGCCTCAACGCCATCGTAGTTTTCCAGCTGCCAAAGCACTTCTAAAGAGTTGTCGCTAATCTCACCAAATCTGGCTTCTAATGGTATGGGACACTCCCCTCCAAAGTGGAAAGACTCGATCTGACTCCAGCCGTTATTTTCAAAATAATTTAAGCCAAGAATATCAGTCGCTTTGACCTGAATCAAGTATTCTTCATCCTGTTGCAATAGTGGATCAATAGCTGAATAGTTATAAGTCGTCAAGTTGGTCTTACCTACAAAAATAGGGGTAGTAGAATTTACCGTTACATCCGGACTGAAGCCTGTATTGTCTAAGTAAATTTCCACCGTATACTCCACTGGAAAAGCGCCAAAGTGCTGTGGTTGCCAACTCAACAAGAAGTTTTGTGGCGCCGCTGCGCGAACAAATCCTTTGGGCGCTGTAATGATAGGCGGCTGATTAGATTGAATGTTACCCAGCGAGCACGACGTATTAGATATCGGTGGATACCCCACCCGATTATAATCATATACTTCGACGCATATCGAAATAGGTCCATCCGGCAATTGTCCTCCTGATGATAAAAAACCATCCAAAGACATCCCATTGAAATCAAGATTATTGGGATGTAAATAGCTGGCCAGCGCAGCGCCTGTCAGCGTCATCGGTTGGTCCTTATACAAGGTGATTGGAGGGGGAATAAAAGAAGGGTTGGACTTCAAAGTGTAGCCCTCGCCTGAGATTTCTACCTGCAAAAAGGCCTGATAAGAAGGCCTCGCATCCGTCGACAACAAGGTGACGAAAACCCGATTGGGTTGCATGTAGTCATCTAGGTACTTACTGTATGAGGTGGTCTGAATGCTAGTAGTCACGGCATAGGGCTGCGCAAAACCGACTACGATTCCCAGACCTAAGCCAATGGCTATGGTCAGTAAAAATCTCTTCATTAGAGGTTTGGTTAATAGCGTAGTTCCGAGGGAGGCGCCCGGCTAATTGCAGGCGCTACCCTTGGCTCCTACCCTTGGTGTAATTCAATAGATTTGAAGGGCAACGAGGGGTAACTCATTGTCCGTTTATTTCAGCAAATTGATCTTATTCAATTTTTAATCTTCTATGATTAGAATACCTTTCCGAAGCGCTAAAATCAAGAGAGCAAAAAAAAGACCGTACCACATATTGATGCGGCCTTTTAACAACATTTTTCCATTATCAAGCTAAATTTTTCTAGCCATCCTTATAATCCCTAAAAGCTTCCATTCGTGACAATAAACGAACCTATAAATAAAGTAATCCCTAATTGAGTGAATTTATAAGTATTTGATATGTAGTATTTTATGAGGTATTTTTTTATTCGAAAAAAATAAATAAAACTAGTTTGAGATTGGCTTTATAGCTGCGAGGCAACCCTTTTTACTTTATTTTAGAAAAAAGAGACTTGGGCATTGCGTCTATATGGGGAATGCCCTATATTTGTAGCCAAGCATTTTTCTTTCCATTATCTAACCGCATTCGCGGAATTAATTTCTTCCATTATCAGCAAGCCAAATTCAGTAGTAATACGAGCTACTGATTCATTGTCTTTGGACTAGATGCTAATTGATGATTTCTGGCGTCTCATTCTTAGGCAAATTCATTGTGTGTGATTGGGGATCATTAATCACCGTATCCGATTTTTTGTCTCATCCTATCACTCGCCTTTTCTTCATCACTTAGTTGGCTAGCATATGAAAATCCAATATAGCATTAGCATAATGATAGGATGCTTCCTATTTTTCCTCATCCGACCCATCGACCTCAATGGACAAGCCGTTGACAATGTATTAAAGGACTTAAAAGAGCGAAGTTCAGAAGGAGAATGGTTCAAAATGAATGGCGGCATCTCAAGTGCCTTTAATTTTAACCACATCAGTGGTATTCCTAGACGTTTCGATCCCTTTAGCTGGCGACTCAATGCCAATCTCAATTTTGATATTATGGGGGTTAGTGCTCCATTTTCGGCTGTATTTTCCAATGGAAGTTCCGTTTATAACTTACCGAAATACAGTTTCTATGGTCTGAGTCCTTCTTACAAGTATATCACCCTACACTTAGGAGATCGAAGCATGAATTTCTCCCCTTACACCCTTTCGGGGCATAATTTTTATGGAGCCGGACTTGAATTAAAACCAGGGAATTTTCGCTTTAGCTTTATGTATGGGCAACTAAAGCGAGCCAGGGCGGAGGATGCTAATAGTATTCAAAATTTCGAACCTTCTTACGAACGGAAAGGGTGGGGGTTCAAAACGGGCTATGATAACGGGAAAAGTAAGTTGTCCGTTATTCTTTTTAATGCAGCAGATGATCCCCTTTCTATCCCCATCCCGCTAACTAGCACTACCATTCAACCGCAAGCGAATGTTGTATTGGGGCTTGAAGGTAAACATCAATTCGGTAAGGTAGTAAGCCTGGCAGTAGACGTAGCTCGCAGTGCACTAACGCGCAATCAACACAGTTTTGATATTTCGCCCGACCATTACAATACGTTTCAAAAATTAGGAGGCTTGTTTGAGCCCAATGCTTCCTCTGGCTTTTATCATGCGATCAAGACGAGTCTTGGTTTTAACACCGACCTTGGGCAATTCAACCTCAATCATGAGAGAATTGACCCTGGCTACAAAACCTTAGGGTCCTTGTATTTTAATAATGACCTGGAGAATATTACAGCCAGTACAACAACAAGTCTGTTTAAGAAAAAGCTAACGCTATCCGCCAATGCGGGCTTACAACGCAATAACCTATCTGGTGATCGTTCCAATTCTTCGAATCGTTTTATCGGAGCGGTGAATGCGGGTTATACCCCAACCGATCGACTCAATTTCAACCTGGCTATTTCTAATTTTAGTACCACTAATCGAATGCGTGCCGTCACAGTTCCTGTCGTACAAATAGATTCTATCATTCTGGTCCAAACCAATCAAAGTGGTAATTTGTCTGTCTCTTATTTGGCCGGAAAGGAAAAGAAGTCAGTCCTTACTGGAATGTTCTCTTACCAACAATCGAATTCTATCGAAAATGATATCATCAACAAAGACCAGACGACTACTTATTATATGGGGATTTTGGCGTTCAATCGCAGCATACCTGAATTGAAACTTAATCTTTCTGCGTCCTTAATGGCCAATTACGGTTTGATCCCCAATATTAATTTGCTGACGGTCGCACCGAGTTTTAATATCAGTAAGAGTATGCTGGAAGATAAGCTCAATTTGACGACAAGTACTTCTTTTTCTAGTGTTTGGACCAATGGAAATAACTCCAATCGCATATTTACTATACAAGCAAATGCCGGATATCGCCTATTGAAAAAACACCAGGTTTCCCTGCAAATGAATTGGGTGGATAATAAACAAAATGGAGGGCAGAGTGGCGTTGGAGAAGCTTTCAGTGAGTTCACTGGGGGTGTCACGTATGGTTTGAATTTTTAAACCAGTTCATGTTCTTAATTTTTCCTGAAAAGCGATAGGCCTTCATCTGAATCTGTTTGGGAGCAATATTCAGCAATTTCCTCAATTGTGCAGCAATAGAATTGTTGTAGCAGACTACGTCTTACTTTGAATCTATACTAGGTCAAAGCACAATTTTCTATGAGTGTAAGTCAGGTTATCTTCAATAAAGAAAAAGTAGTGGCAACCCAGGATTCGAACCGTGCCCTCCCAGGTTTCAACTGGGCGCTCTCCCTAGAGAGCTTGGTTGCCTATTTTGGAGCGGATATGACGGCCGCGCTTGTGTAAGTTTAAGGGCTTAGAAAGCCTCGAAAACTTATTAAACGGTTTGCTTGTCCTATCCATAAAATGATCACTTCCTATAACTATCACGCTTCTACTTAAGTTCCTGGCCTCGGAACTTTTTCTACCTCTTCCAACATTCATTAAGAGAATTATACTTGACGCGTAATGATTTGGGATCCCCAAGGCATTACGGTCAGTATATACTGTACTTGAAGAGATTTGGGGGTTCGCCCGTTTTTTCAACGTCAGCATATTTATCGAATGAAAACCATTTCGTTTTGCCATGAAAAAGTGGGAAACAAACCTCAAAAGATTGCCTATCACCGATGAGCAGGATCGTGCTTCCTTGCTCCAAGCACTTCGTATGCTTGAAACGGATGCTACTACGCAGCAACTAGTGCATGGAGGTACAATACCTGCACTTTATCGTTTGTTTCAGCAATTGCAAGCTGCGCAAACGCCCTTTAGTTTTGTTATTCAACAAGACCAATCGAGCTTGTTATTGGACTTTTTCCATGATTTCAAGGGCAATGGTTTGTGGCTTCCCAAGGGCAGAATTGCCCAACAAGTTTTCATTGACCTTTGTACTTCAGACCTGAAACCTCCAGTGCTAGATCAGGTATTGGAGACACATCTATTAGATTATCTTTCTGTCAACCAATTACAGGATTTGAAGCGAGTGAATTTGGCCAATAAGCAGGCTATTATCGATTTCTTTGCGGTTTATCGAACTTGCATTTCAACCGTAAAAATGAACTTGGGGCTTGATCTTTTGCTATTGGCCCACCCTTCTTTTTTAGGTGAAGATAGTGCCAAGCGAATGGCCATTTTTCTGCAGCATATTCTGCCCTGTTTTGAGGCTCGTTTTGCTCATCGGATGGATGTGACACAACTCTATGCCCACAAGAAACAGCTGCTATCTTGGATGAAAGTTTGGCAAAAACATGCTTATCGAGAAGAAGAGCTGGATGAAGCAGCCGACTACTATCAAATAGATTTCAGCACGATTGTTCGTTATATCCCCGAATACATTTGGTGGAACAACGGCCTAGTCTATCGATATGGAGAAAAGAAATACCATTTTGAGAGCGCTGGGTTTCGTCATTTAGCTACTGGTGGAAGTATTCGAAACGGACCAGATTATCGACCTTATACGCGTCGTATGGCTAAGGCGTTTGTGACTTTGCCCTTTGATTTTGAGGCCGGTCAGCGAGATATGTATATCTATCCTGTCTCTTATACACATCTGACGCTGCCGACGAAGAGGATAGTGTAG
>CAJXUM010000202.1 GCA_913060855.1 uncultured Lewinella sp.
TCTACACTATCCTCTTCGTCGGCAGCGTCAGATGTGTATAAGAGACAGCAATTTCTAGCCTAATGAAATAGATACCCGCATCTCCGGGCCATCGCAAACTAAGCCTGCCTTGTTTGTCTTGAATGAGGCGCTGACCTACTTCTTGCCCCAGCACATTATGTATGCTGATGCGCCCTTTTCGAAAGGAATTAGAGATAGAATAATCAAAGAAAACCTGGTCATGGAAAGGATTTGGAAATACCTTGATCTCGACATTGGTTAGGTAGGGATCTTCCGTGGCGATCAGACCGGCATCTCGCACGAAAAAGGCATCTACTGCTGCTTCTACCGCATTGCCGACAGGTGCAAAATCAGAAGTAGTGAAGGAGATCGTCATGGTGGAGGTAATATCAATCCAATCGCGAAGGAAAATTTCCGATTTTTCACGCCATCCATTCTGTGCATCAGCTAGCACTTCTATTGTTACTTCCTCCAATCCATTATTTATGCTGACCACCAGCGAGTCTTCCGTAGCTCCTTGATTACTATTGAAGCGCTGAAACCAAAGATGATAGGATAGGGCGGGTTCTTCATAAGTGCTTAGGTCCATGATCGGAGAAGTAAGTGTCACACTTCCATTATCTACATCATCGGTACCGGTATTACCACCCCCATTACCTGTCATGTAACAATTCTCCCCTAAGTCAGTATCTATATCAAATTCAGGATTGGCCAAGAGGTTGGCATTGATGTAGGTGCCAATAGGTTCATCCAAAACCCAAAACCCCGTGGTAGCTAAATCATCTGCCTCTTTTTCCCAACCTAAGTCAACGATGAAATCATCTTGGTAACCGGGTGTCAATTCTAGCGTTATACTTTGATTAGCTTGAATGGTAACGTTCTTTTCTACCTTGTGTAAATAACCCCAAGCAAGGGCATAAATATCGTAAGTGCCCTCCAATATGTTTTGGAAGGAAAACTGCCCGGACATATCAGCTATGGCTGCGAATTGCCCACCAGTAGCTTTAAAAATAATTCGAGTGCTAGGAACAACTTGTCCATTTCCATCCTCTACGGTTAGGCCAGCGATTGTATAAACATTAATGGGCGTTAAGGCTACATCTCTGGTGACCAAAATGCCATTATTTAAAGTGACGTTGATCGTTTTTGATTCATAACCAAACTTACTATAGGTAACAGCATAGGATCCGCTTTGGGCTAGCCCCGTTGCATAGTCCCCATTCAGGTCACTGGTCTCCCGGTTGAGTTGCGAAGCTGCGATAGAAACCTGTACATCGAAAATTGGATTGCCAGTTTCGGCATCTGTCACATTTCCTTCCAACCAGCAAGCTCGCTGATAATCTGCTTTTAGTACATAAAGGCCATTGTCGATATCAGTAACCAGTAAATTACCTGATGGCAAGAACGGATAAGCTCCCCAAGAGCCTTTAAAACCACCATCATTGCCATTCCAAGTGTCGAAATTACCGACTTCGACCATGTTACCTGGTCTAGTCCCATCGATGACGACGACACCATCCGTATAGTAGGAAGCCACTACCCAATCATCGAGTACATGTACATTATGGGGAATGACACCTCTATTAATGGAAGCCAAGGGTTTAAACTGGTCAAGCTCTTCCAAGGTGCCATTCGGCGAGACGGAATAGGAGGCTACGGGTGCATTTGCCCGCTCATCTGTTGTAAATACGATAGAATTATCGTCGGTCGTCCAAGCATTATGTGTAAAATCAAAAGGAGTTTCCTTCTGTCCAATCAACTTGATATCCTGCTTGTCACTTACATCGTAAATTCCTAGACCTCTACCCAGTTGGGATGCAAACATCAAATCATCTTTTACATACACATCGTGCGCATAAGTGGAGGGTGCATAGGAAATTACACTAGGTTCCATTGGGTCGGTAATAATGTCTAGCAGAATCATCCCGCCATTATTGACATCACAACCGGCTAGGTAGCAAACCCCATCATCATCTATCCAAATATTGTGACAGTCTGTCAATAAGCGTCCATCAAGTGTGGGTCGCCAATATTCATATTCTACGCTGTTGGGCAGTTTGGACAAATCAATAATAGCGATACCTACTTGTTCATTAGCAGAGGTAACATCTTGGGTCACATAGGCGTAATTGCCCCAGGTTTTTATATCACGCCAAGCAGTATTGGTGCCAGGAACAAAAGCTACTTCCTGGACACTTGTTGGATCTGCTAGACTAACGATAGAGGTGCCATTGACTGTTCCCACCAGGGCATATTCGGTGCCATCTTCAGCTACCCAACCCCATATGTCATTGGTGTTGAACTCATAAGAGCGCTGATCTAATAGCTGAATATTTAATTGACTAAAGGCCAATTGGTAAAAGGGGAGAAAAAGTAGGAGGATTACAATTTTCTTCATTATACAATTTTGATTGGAAAGGGATGATCGTTAAAACACTATAGTATCGTCAAAAGTAGAAGAAGTAGTATAGTCTAATGGTATTATCTTCGACTTACTACTGCAATTGTTAATCGGCTGACAGAAATGAGGCGATCATTGTCATCTTTGATTTCAATTTGCCATACATGTATACTACGGCCAATTTTAACTGGTGTTGCCTTGGCATGCACAAATCCCTGTCCATCTTTAGCGGAACTTAGGTGATTGATATTTAACTCGACGCCCACTACTCCCTGCTGTTGTAGGTTTTCAATGCACAATGCTGAGGCGGTACTGGCTATCGTTTCTGCCAGGGCGGCTGAGGCTCCACCGTGAAGCAAACGCATCGGCTGGACGGTTCGTTTGTCAACGGGCATCTTAGCGACTAAAAAATCATCTCCGATGACTGTAAATTCTATCCCCAAGTGTTCTACCAGTGTATCTTTTGCACCCTGGTTTAATCCTTCTAAATTAGGCGTCTGCTTCCAAATCATGGTCTTAAATTTTAGCCCGCAATAATACGGATTTTTTGGCGTCAGATCAACCTTGACCTTTATGCACGAGTGAGATATCTATAGCGATTTCTTTGAAGGCCTGGATTTTGGAAGATAGGACACTAGGAGAACTTAGTCGTGTTTGTGGGGGGAGTATAGGTGGTTTTTTGCTACTATGGGCGATGTAGGTAGTTCGATCTTCGGTCCAGGCCAGGGCTTCATGCCAAAGTAAGATAGCGAGTGAGTTTGTTATATCTTCTTCACTAATAATGGCTTGGAGAAGCACCTCCTTTTTAAAACTTTGAATAGGAAGCTGCGCTACAATTTTTTCTTCCTGAAGTGCCAGCAAAATATCTAATTTCCCCAGAGTAGGGAGGTTCAAGTCGGATTTTGGCCAATCCTTGGAAAGTGTTAGGACCTCTTGTGATGAAGCCATTCTCAATTGGATATGATCTTGCCGTATCGCTTCTATATAAGAACAGGCCATTTCCCACTCACTAGGATGCAGGTGTTTCCAGTGCTTGTCTCGTCGCATCCAAGTCAATTGTCGCTTAGCGTAGCGACGAGTATTGCGTTTGATGAGATCAACGGCTTCTTCTAGCGTGCCTTTCCCTTCAAGGTGATCGAATATTTCTTGGTAACCAACGGTTTGCAAAGCGCTAAGGTGGCGGTGTGGAAATAGTGTTTTGGCTTCTTCCAATTGCCCGGCTTGCATCATCAAGTCTACTCTCTGATTAATTCGTGCATATTGCTGCTCGCGAGGCCAAAATAATTGTAAATAGATGGGTTGGAACCCCCTTTTGCCACTTTGCTTTTGCCGATAGCTGGAAAAAGCTTTCCCACTAACCTGATAAACAGAAAGTGCACGAATGAGGCGGTGTGGATTTTGCATATCGACGATCTCGCAATAAACGGGATCTACTTGCTGTAGAGTAGCCTGTAACCAGGTCAGGCCTTTCTCCTCATATTCTTGCTCAATCGCTATTCTAGTGGCAATAGGCACGCTGGGAAAGTCATCGAGCCCTTCTATAATGGCCTTTAAATACAGACCCGATCCACCACAAGCGATCACAATATCCTTCTCTTGAAAAAGTTGATCTAGGAGCGTCAATGCCTCAACTTCAAAATCGCCAGCACTATAGGTATCAAAAATACTTCGATGGCCTATAAAATGATGGGGTGCCTGTGCCAATTCATCCACACTGGGTCTCGCAGTACCGATGGTCATTTCGTGGTAAAACTGCCGACTATCCACCGAAAGGATGCTCGTATTGAAATATTGAGCCAGACGGATGGCAAAGCCTGTCTTTCCACTAGCAGTAGTGCCGCCAACAACAATGAGATACTTTTCTTTTGCCATAAATACCGATGAATACAATAATTTGCAAATATTGGAATTTTTTGGCTATTGGTAGGAGCATATTGCCTTTTTCCAAATAATGGTATTGATTATCACTGTTTCACGAAAACGAAACTTGCATTTGCTTTGTTAAAACAATGTAATTACGTATATTGCCGGCGAAAACGCTTCAAGATTTTTTAACCATAAAAAGTCTTGTTGTATGCGCACACCTACACCAAATTATCGCCCAGGTTGGGCTTCTTATCTTTCACACTTTACGCATTATCCGGTCATTATAGCCTTGGATATGGGATTGGCACCGGTCGCTCCTCTAGCGGGTTATGATCAGTATTTAACCGTCAGTATTCCCATGATCCAACCATTATTAAACGGTTTTCCTAATGAAAAAGAATTAGGACTGTTTTGGGAAATGGAACGCTTTATCGTTGAACAAGTGGAGCGTACTGCTAATACCATTTACGCTGGACGAACTACTACACAAGGGAAAAAGCATCTTATCTTTTTCCTTTATGATCCTACTAAGATACCTAGTATTATGGCCAAAGTGAACCGGAAGTATCGTTCGTATGCCATTCAATCTAGACTTGAAGCGGATCCCGAATGGGATATTTATTTCGATTTATTGTACCCGAATTTGGAAGAAACTAACAGTCTCCTCAATCAAAGAATGGTCAATCGTTTATTACGTCAAGGAGATGATCTGACCCAAGTGCGATGGGTGGACCACTGGATCTATTTCAAGACCGAAGAAGGCCGGACTGCTTTTATAAATACGGTAGAAGGACAAGGTTTTGAAACAGAAGCTGTATCCACGCAAGTAGGTGAGCATCACTATCCGTATTTGGTTCGTACCCGAAAACAACATTTAGTCGATTTAAAAACCGTCAATGCTATCACCGCTACCATCCGGACTTGGGCCAGAACACATGGAGGCGACTATGATGGATGGGAAACATCAGTAGAGAATCAAGAAAAGTAAGCAGTTGGGCTGTTAATACGCTATTTTGGAAGAAAAAGCTTTGGAAAAATGTGGAGTCCATATATTTTTCCGGCGAGGTATCTTTAGGGATAGCTTGTAACAAAACTGTATACCTTATCGTCTGCGAAGTACATAACTGAAAACTTCGTATGTAGCACATTAAAAAACAAGAAAATGAGTCGTAATATTTTCGGACTGGTAAGTATTTTATTCTTGATCGGTGGATTGCTCCTAGGTGGTCGACTGATTCAAATGGCGAATGCCTATAAATTGGAAAAAGAAACTTTTACTACCAGTCAAAACTATCAAAATCGCTTATTGGATTTTGATCAATGGCTGCCAGATGGTGGGGGAGAAGAGATTAGAGAAAAAGAGAGCCGTGCTAAGGCAAAAATGTTGGCCTGGCAGGTAAAAGCGGACAGGTTTTCTTCTTTTCTTATTGCACTGCTCATAGCCTATGGGGTATTCTTATTCGCTTTTGGGCGGGTGAAGGAGAATTTTAGATGGGCCATGGGCGGTCTATTATTGATGGCCTTGGTCTGTTTGGGAGTAGGCCTTTTTGCTCCCATTTTGGAAATTGCTGCCTTTGAAAAAGACCTGAGCATACCCGTCAAAGTGAAGACAGACTTTCTTTCCCTAGATATCGATTATACCGCCAAATTTGATGGGGAGATGTACTTTTATTATCAAAGTAAATCTATTGTAGAGCTGATTGGGTTGCTCTTTCAGCAAGGGAATCTGGTAGTTGGAATTAGTATTTTAGTCTTTAGTTTACTATTTCCCTTAGGAAAAACATTATTTACGTTGTTGGCCCTATTGCGCCCTGGAATGATGAGGAATGGTCTTTTTTCATTCTTTATTTTTAAGACTTCTAAGTGGTCAATGGCAGATGTTTTTGTCGCTGCCATATTTCTCTCTTTCTTAGCCTTCAATACGATGCAGACGGGTATACAGACAGATAGCAATGTTTTATGGGGACTATACTACTTCTTGGCCTATTGTATGCTAGCTATTACCTCTGCTACACTACTCCAAAAGCGTGGGGTATTGGAACAGTCGGATGAATACCATGGCTAAGAGGTCAATAGGTCGACGGCTGGACAACCAATGGTGAGAGATTAGAATTATACAACAAATGCCAGGGATTTATCGGCTGGGGTTTATATCTTGCAGGTCCAAATTGATGGAAAAACAGCCGTTAGTAGGCTGACTCAACAATAACGAAATTTAGTTTAAACCAACCAAAAGAGGTTGGCACTTTCCGGTGTCAACCTCTTTTTTTGCTTATGAAGAAATTACAAGAAGTACCTACCTGGCAAGATATTCAGGAAACGCATGAAGCGATCAAGCCTATGATCCATCGAACTCCGGTTCTCAGCTGTCAAAGCATCAATGAAATAACGGGGGCAGAACTCTTTTTCAAGTGCGAAAATTTTCAAAAAATAGGAGCCTTTAAAATGCGCGGTGCAAGTAGTGCCGCACTGCGACTGACGGCAGAAGAAAAAGCCAAAGGCTTGGCTACGCATTCCTCCGGAAACCATGCCCAGGCCGTGGCATTAAGCGCCAAGTTGTTGGGAGTGCCCGCCTATATTGTTATGCCCGACACTTCTCCCCAGATTAAGAAAAATGCCACAGCCGGCTATGGTGCGGAGATTACGGAGTGTGAAAATACCTTGGCAGCTAGAGAATCTACCTTGGCAGCTGTGGTAGAGCGGACGGGGGCAACGTTTATTCATCCTTATGATGATTATGCCGTTATCGCTGGTCAGGCTACTACAGCCAAAGAATTGATGGAGGATGTAACGGACTTAGATATTATCCTGTCGCCAGTTGGTGGCGGCGGATTGATGTCAGGTACGGCACTTACCAGTAAGTATATGTCCGATCAAATTATTGTGTATGGAGGGGAGCCCAAACGGGTAGATGATGCCGCACGTTCTGTTGCAGCGGGTCATTTAGTGGCCAATGAGCGGATAGATACTATAGCGGATGGCTTGCGCACGAATCTAAGCGAACGAACTTTTGCTATTATCCAAGACAAGGTTGACAAGATCTTTACGGTTTCTGAGGAGGCCATTATTAATGCCATGCGTTTGACTTGGGAGCGAATGAAAATAATTATTGAGCCCTCTTGTGCCGTTCCATTAGCCGTGGTGATGACCTATCCTTCCTATTTTGAAGGAAAAAAAGTTGGATTGATCCTTACCGGAGGGAATGTGGATCTTGGAAAATTGCCCTTTTAGGTAAGCAGTTGTTGAAGTAGATTCGGCCCAAATATCTGCTAAAAGACAAGAGAGCTATGTATTCATTTTCTCCCTAAGTAATCTTTGTTAGTTTTGTGGATGATCCAAACAAGCTTTATAGGAATTGAGATCACGCTAATTATGTTCCAAGAAATCTGAATAACTTCGAAGAAATGCTTTACCGCCTTGTACGCCCATTAGCCGCTATCGGGATAAGGGCCAATTACCAGCACATTTGTCTGTCTAACACGGATCGCATTCCTACAGATAAGCCGGTTATATTGGCTGCCAATCATCCTACGGCCTTTATGGAACCTTGCATACTGGCTTGTTTTTTGGACCGTCCCTTGTATTTTTTGGTGCGTGGTGATTTTTTTGTACGACCTATATTTGATTTTCTGCTTCGACAGCTACACATGTTACCTGTATTCCGGATGAGAGATGGCGGGTATACAAAATTGAAGCATAATTACTCCACTTTTGCAGCTTGCTCTCAGGCCTTGTATGCCAATAAAACGATCATGATTTTGGCAGAAGGAGGAACCCATCATGAAAAGAGATTACGACCTATTCAAAAGGGTACAGCCCGTATTGCGTTGGGTACCCTCGATGCATTCCCCGATATTGAAGATGTCTATATCGTTCCCGTTGGGGTGAATTATACCTATGCGGAAAAGAGTAGAACTCGGGTGATGATTGATTTTGGTGAGGCCATTAGTACAAGAAGTTACTGGGAAGAATACGAAAAGTCAACTTCAGTGGCCATCCATGAAATAACCAAAGATATCGCTAGTGCATTAAGTGAGCATATCGTTATTATTGAACGTAAAGAAGATGAAGCATTAGCGGAGTATCTATTGCGTCTACAGCGGCCACTCCTTCCTTTGCCCCTTTTTCCTGTGATTAACGACGCAGTTCACCCCTTAGAACAAGAAAAAGCACTGGTGGATCGGGTAAATGCCACGGAAGAATCCATTAAAATCTCCTGGTTGAAGGATCTCTCTACCTGTCTCTTATACACATCTCCGAGCCCACGAGACCGAGGCTGATCTCG
>CAJXUM010000203.1 GCA_913060855.1 uncultured Lewinella sp.
GCATACGAGAGCAGCCTCGGTCTCGTGGGCTCGGAGATGTGTATAAGAGACAGTCATAGAAGACGACCCGGTCATTCAACGTAGTTTGGATACCTTTTTGCGCGATAATTCTCGTTTTGCAATTAGTTTCCTAGCCAACTCGATGGAACAATTTTTAGCTATTTCGGCGGCTAACCCTAAACTGAGAACCGATATCGTATTACTGGATATTCAACTGCCAGGTATTTCTGGGCTAGAAGGTATTCGCCTGATCAGACGAAGGTTGTCTAAGGTGGATATCATAATGCTGACGACTTTCGAAGACAATGATAAAATATTCAAAGCCCTTTGTGCCGGAGCGTGCTCTTACCTATCCAAACAGATTTCCTTAAGCAAAATTGAAGATGCCATATTAACTGTTCATGCTGGAGGCTCCTACATGACGCCCACCATTGCCCGAAAGGTAGTAGGTTATTTTAAACCCCAAGCGGCTAAAGAAGCGGGAGAGCTGACCAAACGACAAGAGGAAGTAGTGGATGGCTTATTAAAAGGTCTGAGTTATAAAATGGTAGCGGCTGAACTTAATATCACCCTGGATACGGTTCGGGCTCATGTTAAGAATATCTACAAGGTATTGCAAATCCATAGCAAAGCTGAATTGATAAAGCGTTCTTATAGAAAGAACTTTTAAGCCCCCGCCGTTGCCGGTGTTTTCCACCTGTAATCCCCCCAGATACCTCAGCAAGACTTCAGAAGTTTTCCTTGTCACACCGTAGGAAACTTCTGAAGTCTCACCGCTGATTTCGGCTTTCATGGAGTGATGTTGGTGAGGACACGCAACATCGGCTAGAACTAGGTCCTTATATTATATACATTTAGAAAATAATACTCAAAAACTTGCTTCTCATTCTTATATTATATACATTTATGAAAATAATAAGCTAGACATGAAAGGTACTCACCTAGGAGAATTCGAAGAGCTGGTACTATTAACGGTGGCCATCCTCTATGATGAAGCTTACGGTTTGGCGATACAAAGAGAAATGGAACGGCAGACAAAGCGATCGATTAGTATTGGTGCGGTACATGCCGCTTGCAACCGACTGTCAGATAAGGGCTTTTTAGAAGCTAAGTTTAGTGAGGCGAGCCAAAAAAGGGGCGGGAAGCGCAAAAAGCTTTATACGGTTTCCTATGCTGGGCAACAAGCCCTTACCCATGCTCGCGACCTTCGCCAGCAATTATGGGATCAGATCCCTGGCACTGCGTTTCAATTTGGCTTAACCTAACCACTATGATACAACCGCCCAAACGTGTCTTACAATTCCTACGCTGGTTCTGTGACGAACGATTCCATGAAGAAATGGAAGGGGATTTGTATGAGATGTATGAAGATTTTGTGGAACGATTGGGCGAAAAAGAAGCCAAACAAAAATTCATCCGTGCCGCTTTTTCCTATATGCGACCTTATTTCTTTCGAAAAAGACAAGCGGCCGCTAATCCATTAATTATGCATCGATTTCATTTCAAGATAGCGTTCCGTTACTTTAAGCGCAATAAATCATTTGTGCTCATCAATGTTTTGGGGCTAGCCCTGGGAATCGCCTGTGCGGTGCTGATTGGTTTATTGGTGCGCAACGAAACCAGTTTTGATGATTTTCATGCCGAGGCGGATCGCACTTATCGCGTCGTGCGTGTGTCGCAGATAGAGGGCGCCGATGAATTCAGGACGGGTGTAACTTTTCCTTTTGCGAAAGCTGTAAGAGAGGGCCTGGCCAATGCTGAGCATGTGACGGCCACCTATAATCAATTCAATCTGCATTTAGCCATTCTCAATGAAGAGGGTGGGGTGGAGAAAAAATTCAAAGAGGCCGAGGGCGGGGTATTAGCAGACCATGAATTCTTCCAAGTCTTTGATTTTGGAGAAGGAGGGGATAATTGGTTGTTGGGAAATCCTGACGAGGCATTGACAGAAAAATTCAGTATCGTCCTGACGGCCTCCCAAGCAAAGAAATATTATGGAGAAGAAAATCCGCTGGGAAAAATCATTCGCATCGACAATCAATACAACTATACGGTCAAAGGGGTGATAAAAGATTTTCCTGCTAACACTAATTTCCCGTTTACCTTTTTGCTCTCGTACATTTCTTTGGAAGAGATATATGGGGATATAGCAAAGACCGGTTGGACTGGACTGAGTGATCGCAATCAATGTTTTGTTCGATTGAAGGAAGGCGTAAGTCCTACAGATTTTAACGAGCAAGTAGCGCAGATGCACGCCTCTTTTGTGTCGGAAGAAATAGCAAAAATGCGTTCGTATAAATTACAAGCGCTCAATGAGGTACATAGCGATACCCGATTTGGTAATTATACCGGAAGAACAGTCAGTAAGGGTACGGTTTTGGCTTTGTTGGCCATTGGTTTCTTTCTACTGCTAACGGCTTGTATTAATTACATCAATTTGGCCACCGCTCAGTCGACCTTGCGGGCCAAAGAAATAGGCTTGCGAAAGGTAGTGGGTAGTTCTCGTTCTAGTATAATGGCCCAGGCCTTAGTCGAGACTTTCTTGATTACCTTTTTAGCCTTGGGGCTGGGAGTGGTCGTATTGGAGATGATTATTCCCTATTTAGCTACCTTCATGGAGATAGAATTCTATGATTATTGGGATGCATCTTTGATCGGGACATTACTGATTTTAGGCATCCTTATCACTTTGGCTGCTGGTTATTATCCAGGCAAGGTGTTATCAGGATTTAATCCAGCGCAAGCTTTTCGCCAAAAAATAAGCCGCTCCACCATCGGCCATTTATCCTTTCGTAGAGTACTCATCGTTTTCCAATTTGTGGTGGCTCAAGTCTTCATTATAGGTACCATTGCTATCATGTTGCAGGTCAACTATTTCAAACAAACCGATTGGGGTTTTGATGAAGAGGCCGTTATTACCCTACAGATTCCCAATGCTGATCAAAGGCCCGAGGCTCGACAACGATTATATAATGAATGGTTGGATATTCCAGCAGTAGAGCGCATTAGCTTTGCGGCCAGTGCTCCCTCGGCGGCGGATCGGCGGCGTAACTTTACGAATGCTTCGCTTCCCAATTCCGGTAATGAGGAAGGAGTGGGGTGTGAAGTTTTGACAATAGATACCGCCTTTGTGGGATTATATGATATTCCAATTATAGCGGGTCGTGATATTCTACCGGGTGAAGCAGATATTAGGACGGCCGTATTAATGAATGAAACCCTCGTACGTGACTTGGGCTTCCAAGACCCTGCCGACGCTATCAATCAAGTGGTAGGCTTTAATGGAGGTGAACGTGTGATTGCGGGGGTAGTCAAAGATTTTCAGGTAGGATCATTTCGGGAGGAGGGAGCCAACCAGCGGGTTGCCTTATGGCATAACCCCAGGGGCTTTGGAATGGCAAGCGTCAAACTCAATGCCAAGGCTTTTGACGAGCTTAGTGAAACCTTGAAAGCCATCGAAAACGTTTGGTCTGGGACTTTCCCTGAGCATGTTTTTCAATATCAGTTTTTGGATGATAGATTGGCAGCACATTATGCTACTGAAGCGAGGATGAGTCAATTGTTTAAATTTTTGGCATTCATCGCCATCTTTATTGGTTGCCTGGGGCTGTATGGCCTAGTTACCTTTCTCTTAAATCAGAAGACCAAAGAAATTGGGGTTCGTAAGGTATTGGGGGCTTCTGTTTTTCAAATATTGAGCCTGATCATGAAAGAATACTTGGGTTTATTGATGATTGCTTTTGTGCTGGCCGTTCCCTTTTCGTACTGGGCGCTCAGCAAATGGTTGGAGAACTTTAGCAATCAAATTGATTTGCCAGCCTGGTTATTCTTAGCGGGTTTATTGGTGTCACTGCTCGTGGCGATGGCAACCGTAGGATTCAAATCATTTAAGGCTGCTTCCAAAAACCCAACAGGGGCCCTAAGATTGGAATAAACGACTCACAGATTCAGCTATAGCTATGCCTTGGATTAATTAGCCAAAAAGGTGACGCTGTAGGAGCCACCTTTTTGGCTAATCATGCCTGTACAAACATGCTCCTAGAATTTTGGCATTATAACAGAAGAATCAGGTACTAATTCTGCTGCATTATAGTCTTGCAGGACTTCTATCTCCGAAAGCTTAATCTCGTGTCCTAATGTTTTTCCTGGCAACTTATTCTGAAAGAAAAACTTATAATCCTTAGGGAATAAAAAGCCATCCACGGTGGTGAAATTTTCGAAACTTACCGTTGCATAAGCCCACCTAGCCTGATCCCTGACGGTGAGTTCTATGTAGTCAATATGATAATTATTGGGATTAACATAAACCAGGTACTGGTCCATCATTTTATTGGGCTCTAGCGATTGCCAAGTAAAGAAAATCAATTCATAGGGCTGATTATTTACCAGCTTTTGTCCGGCATATTTTACGATCTCCGCTTCTCTAACCCTAAAAGGAAACTCAAAGAAATACTCCATGGTTGGTAAGTGGAACCACATATCCTTATTCTTGTCAAAGGTAGTAGTGGAATCTTCAATGCTGTAAGTGGCCCATTGCTGAATGCCAAACTGTTTGCCTTCCATTTTACCGCTCAGCAATTCAATTTTGGAGTTATCGGTATTGGGCGACCAGGTATACAAAAAATCGGTTTGCTTGTTTTTCCATGGACTAGCTATCGTTCGCCAAAGAAAAGTGGGCCACCGATCAAAGCCTTTAGTTCTGACCGCAGGTATGTTTTTCCAATTTTCATATCCACCATAAGTAGATTCTACCTTTTCTAATAGGCTATTTAGCTTTTCACTTTCCTCATTGGAGTCAAGGAGGTAAGTCGTTCGAACATCACTTGTTTTACAAGCTTGGGCAAGTAGGCCCATCATCATTAAATACATTAGATACTTCATGCTCTTTTTTAATACAAAGGAGCAGGTATCGCGATATATATTCCTTGCCAAATGACAAGAAATCCTTTGGCCTATGTTTTTTCAGTATTTTGTCTAGCGCGTTAAATCAGCCATGATGAGGTTCAAATAGAGCGCTATTATCCCCTTCGAATACAACGGTTTTTTTCTCCTCAAATAGTGGCGATACTACAAGATAGGTTCAATGAATGGAGATCTGTCTTTGAATACTTTGGAAACAACCTGAATGATTTGAACCATGGAAAACCTGGAAAATTGCCTTAAAAAAAGATTGCCTCATCTAGATATAAGGCCACTGGCGCAGTCTTTTTCCATTACAAAGCGGCTGAAAAAAAATGAATTCCTCGTAAGACCAGGACAGCAATCGGCCTTTGTCGCCTACGTTAGTACTGGGGCCTTTAGGGTTTTCTATGATAATGAAGAGCACCAGGAGATCACTACTTGGTTTTCTTTTCAAAATGCATTTGTAACCGATTTATTGGCTTATTATAAGGAGACGCCCGCCACTTTTTATATTCAGGCACTGGAAGATAGCCAAGTGCTTATTGCGCCCAAAAAGGATCTGGAAGAACTATATTTACGCGAAGCTAAACTCCAAGCATTTGGGCGACAATTTGCCGAAAACGGGATGGTTTTAGTGATGGAACGAATGATGAGTCTTCAGTGCAAAACGGCCACTATGCGTTACCTGGAACTGTTAGAGCAGCCCCAGTTTTTAAGAAAAATTCCGTTAAAACACCTCGCCAGTTATCTGGGGGTGACAGATTCATCGCTGAGTAGGATTAGAAGAAACTTGAGTGCTTCCAAAGATAAACCCGCTTAAATTGACCTCGTTTCTTATAATCCTAATCAACAGACAAGGTGTCTGCCGGATTCGCAGTGGCAGCCCTGAGCGCCTGCGTGCTGACGGTCAAGAATGCCAGCCCGATTGCCAATAAACCAATCAACAAGAAGGTCCACCATCCGATGTCGATTCGGTAGGCAAAATCTTGTAACCATTGATGAGAACCCCACCAAGCAATAGGAATGGCAATAATGGTGGCAATAAGTACCAATTGTAAAAAGTCTTTGGAAATGAGGCTAACAATATTGGTGACAGAGGCACCCAATACCTTCCGTATACCAATCTCTTTTGTGCGTTGAATCACTTTGTGTGTCACCAGGCCAAAGAGGCCCATACAGGCGATGAATAATGCGATACAGGTGAAAATATTGAAAACTTGACCAAATTGCCTTTCAGATTTATACAGTTGGTTATAGGAGTCATCCAAGAATCGATGGTCAAAGGGAATTTGTGGGATGAAGGTCGTTAGTGTCTCCTGAATGTGTGCAACCGCCTCATCCGTATTGTCCATTTTTCCTTTGATGACAATATTCGTGGTATAGAAGCTAATCTCTTTCCTGCGAAAAGAGATAAAAATAGGTTCGATAGCTAAATCAAGGGGTTGAAAATGAAAGTCCTTTAGTACCCCAATTACTTTTCTGCCATTAAATTTCTTGCCCACAGCCGATTCCCAACCTAGTGCTTTAACCGCTGCTTCATTCATAATATAGCTATCCGTGGAGTCGTTGGGGTGATTGGGAGAAAAATTGCGACCCTCTACGATTTCCATTTCAAAAAGATCGACGTAGTCATAGTCAATATGATTGCGATAAATCCATAATTCTTCTTGCGCACTATTGCCCTCCCAGTTGTCAACGATAGTTTGGGAATTAATATTCAGTGGCAGGTAGCTGGATACGGAAACCTGTTCGATTTGTGGGTGTTTTAGTAATTCGGATTTGATGATGGGAACCTTATTGTACAGATCCACTTCATTATAATTCACGTATACGATCTGGTCTCTATTGAAGCCCAGTTTTTTATCTTGAATATAACGTAATTGTTGATAAATAACGACACTACCGATGGCCAATATAATGGCAGCTGCGAATTGCCCTACCACCAAGGCCTGTCGCAAAAAAGCCCCATCTTTTTGGCGTTTCAACCATTTTCCCTTCAAGGCATTGACAGGAGCAACCGCCGAAGAGAGAATAGCGGGATATAAGCCGGATAGCGCGCCCAATAATAGTGCGATGGCAAGCATGACCATAAAGGCAAAGCGATTGCTATTTAAGCTAAAAATAATCTCTTTGTCAACGAGTTGATTGAAAGCGGGCAGTAGCAAGTAGGCCAAGGCAATGGCTATTCCAAAACTAAAGAGGGTAATTAGTACTGACTCGGCTATGAATTGACTCACCAATTGTCCTCTTTTGGCGCCCAAGACCTTTCGCATCCCCACTTCCTTGGCTCGCCCAGCGGAGCGCGCTGTCGCTAAGTTGATGTAATTGATGGCAGCTAATAGTAGTATAATAAATGCGATCGAAGCAGAGAGGTAAATATAACGCATGTCTCCATTAGCCGCCATTTCCATGTTAATGTTGGAATAGAGGTGGATATCATGGAGCGGTTGAAGAAAGTATACTGGTCGGAATGGGAAGTTGGCGTAGGCGGCTTCTGTGTAAGTGTCGAAGGCGCTTAATTTTGGTTCAAAGGCTTTATAGTCGGTACCTTCCGCTAAGACAATGTAAGAACGATAGTTGTTGCTATTCCAAACACCGATATCTTCTTTGTACCAAGGTAGATTTTTATACGATGTGACGTAGTCGAAATTGAAATGCTGGTTCTTAGGTATATCTTCCAGTATCCCTTTGATGACTAAGGGGTGCTCATGGTCCATCACGAGCGTTTGGCCGAGGGGCGATGCTTCGCCGAAGTATTTTTTAGCAAATGACTTAGTCACTAGCATACCATTCGGGTCCTGCAGGGCTTCCGCGCCGACTCCTTCTATAATAGGGTAGGAGAAGACATCAAATAAATGCTCGTCTGCGTACAAACCTCGCTCATAATAGACTTGTTCATCATGCGCAAATAGGGCAAAATTGAGTTCTAAAGTGGTAGCAGCTTCCACTTCAGAAAAAGTCTCCCTGATAGCAGGGACTAAGGGAAGAGGAGTGACAGAATAACGATTACTACCTCTGAAATCATTTCCTTCCTGGAGTTGAGCGACCCGATAAATTCTATCCACCTTTTCATGTTGCAGATCATAACTCGACTCATATTGAATGTACAGCGCAATTAATATGAAGCAAGTCATACCTATAGTCATTCCCGTGATATTGATCAGCGAGAAGAAACGATGTTTATTCAGGCTTCGGAAGCCTATCTTGAAATAGGTATGCAACATGATGTTATGGTTTGTAATGGTCTCGAGCGGGTGGAATGAGCGAATAATACTGGGCCTAAAAAGAAGTAGGACATCTAGGATAAACCTAATATTTGACTGCTTAAGCCCTAACTCTTGGATTCTCTCATGGTATAGCTCCAATAAATCCCCTTCAATGAAAGGGTGTAATTCCGGATCGCAAAACCAACGAAAAAATCGGATAATAAATTCAGGTGGATGAGATTGAGGCATCTAGGGCTTGAGTTTAAGTTCAAGGGTAATCTGGGACATAGCTGCCCAAAGGTCATTTCTGAGATCGCGGGTATATTCAAGGGCTGCTTTTCCTTGGGCAGTCACTATGTAATAGCGTTTGGGCCGCCCCGCTCGTTCTTGGGTGCCTGTCTCTTATACACATCTCCGAGCCCACGAGACCGAGGCTGATCTCG
>CAJXUM010000204.1 GCA_913060855.1 uncultured Lewinella sp.
ATCTACACTATCCTCTTCGTCGGCAGCGTCAGATGTGTATAAGAGACAGTCCAAAGCCAGTTCTAAAGCCGTTTTCACCTCAGGCACTTCCAAGTCTGCCAAAGCACTAAGTGCCGCTATTCTCACTTCGATGGCTTGTCCTTTATTTTGTAAAAGCTGGAATACTTCAGCCGCTAATACTGTATAGTCCATTCTGCCCACAGCCGTAACTGCGGCAGCGCGGATTGGCGTTGACGGAGCAGCTAAAAGCGTAGGAAAGGTACTAGCCATTGCCTGTTGGGCATCGGCAATTTTGTGCTGAGTCGAGGGTCCTCTATAGCGGTTATCCACTCGATCTAAGACGGGTGGAGCAGCCCAGTACCCCAAGGCCCATAAGGCATCTTGACGCATTGGCGCTGCTACTTTGGTATTAGCGGTAAATGCAGCCAGTCGCTGTGCACTTGCCGCATCCCCTAATCGCAGGTTAGCATTAATAGCCCGACGTAAAAAGGCTTCGTCTGTGATATCTGTCCGGCTAATCGCAGCCGCTAGTGCAGGAAGCGCTTCCGGAATAGAAAAGTCATCGTGAATGGCTCGAGCTGCCTCTAGCACAACCAAAGTTTCTTGGTCTTCTAAAAATGCTTTAACTAATGGAGAAGATAACTCCCGTAAACTTACCACAGCCCCTATCCGAACCGCTTTCGAAGGATGATTGGAAAGGTCAGCCAGTGCCTCAGCAGTACTTAGTCGCGATAAAGCAAACATAACGGCATGCCGCATGTGAGGATCTGTCTCTCCTATTTTATCCAGTAGGGCTACCATCGGATCAAAGGCAGTCTGGGCTGCTAATTTTCCGAGGGCTTCTACCGCAAAGAATTGAGCGCGTGCTGATTCATCGGCTAGCTGAGCTAGCAAACCCGCCTCTGCAGCTTTGTATTTTGCATCTCCCAATACTTTGGCAGCTTGTGCCCGTACTTCTGCCGATTCATCCTGCAAAAAGGGTAGAATCAGGTCTCCCGTTTCCGCTTCTTTTCTAGCCAATTGTCCCAAACCCCAAATAGCGTGTATTCTACTCAATTCGGTCTTCCCTTTTTCAGCCACCTCTTGCAAGGTCTTTGCTTCACCTCGGCGTGCCAATTCAAATTGAGCATTCATCCGAATACGCATATCATTATTCGCCAAAACATCCTTCAGTTCAGCTAGCGTTTTATCTTTCATGCCTTCTTTCAGGAGCTGCTTTGTTGTCGTTCGATCATCATTGACAATCTCTTTTTTAACATCGAGTTTCCAGATCCGTCCCTGTGGCTTTTTGGCATAACCATCCAGCCAATCATTAATATACAAAGCACCATCCGGTCCAAAATTCAACCCAGTCGGTACAATGCCCGTTACCACATCCACCGTCTTACCCAAGGCAAAGGAAGCTCCCCGCGGCTCCAATTGAAAGGCTTGTACTTTCGAACGCGCCGAAGAAGCTTTGAAAAAAGAGCTAAAGAAGTAATTGTTCCAATCTTGGTTCAAAGCAGTGCCGGGGTTATAAGCCAAGCCAGCAGGGCCATCCGGTGCGAGTGCGAGCGGAGGCAGAAGGTAGGCCGCTTGGCCAGGAAAGTGAGGGACGTGTAATCCTTCATCCATCCATATCTTGTAGCCTTCATTGGGTCGCTTATATTTACCAAACTGCCAGTTGATTCGCCAGCCCGTATCTGAGCCTTCAATGATATGTACAAAGCGTTCATGTTCTCCGGCATGATCTCCATCATTATCTACACTAATCAGGTTTCCGTAAGCATCAAAAGCCAATTCTTGTGGATTCCGAAGTCCATGGGCGAATACTTCAAAGTCACTGCCATCTGGATTGCAACGCATCACAGCTCCCTGGTTGGGGTATTTCCATCGCTTGCCCGTCTGATCCACCGTATTTACACCTATATCACCAATGGACCAATACACTTTCCCGTCAGGTCCCATCACTAATCCCGACATATCATGCCCAGCATAAGCAATATGAATCCCATAGCCATGACTAATCACCGTTTGTTCATCAGCATCCCCATCCCCATCTGTATCCTTCAACCGATAAACATCCGGTGCTGCCGTGACAAAAACCTCCCCATTGCTATGCAAAATCCCTGCCGCCACACCGGTCAACATATCCTTGAAGTTAGCTGCATATAGGCTAGAGGCATCTGCACGACCATCGCCATCCTCATCCCAAATTCGACGCACATACTCGGTTTGCACTTCCAAGTCGCGATAATCATGAATACTATCGCCATTAAAATCTTCTTGCCAGGTATTTTGATCGCTCAGTTCAGTCGCCAATTTTTTCATATGAAAAGCCCTAGTGTCTTCAATCGACGTCAAGGCCAAGTCTTCCGTCATCCAATCTCTATGTTGTCGAATATCAAGGTCCGAACTTTTTCGCCTAGCAGTCTCTGCTACATATGCCACACCATTTTGATCAAAGGTCAGCGCCACTGCATTAGATAATAAAGGTCCAGGTGCCCATAATTTTAGTTCCAAACCCTCCGCCAATTGTACCGCGACCTTTTCTTCATCTTCAAAATCAGCTGCTCCTACTCGAGTTACCTCAGGTACTTCATTTACCTTAGCAGGTTCACAAGCATTAGCTAATAGGATTACACTCACCAACATTGCACCAATAATAACGTTCGGGATAATTTGCTTTAGCTTCATCGTCTATATGTTTATTCTGCGCTGACTATTATTCGAATTCGATCACCACGCTAACTACTTTCTGGCCACCGCTTTCAAAGGACGCTCTCCATTTAACAAGGAGAGTCACACTATGTTTTTTTCCGCCTACTTAATAACAGCCTCCTTCGATGCCGACTCATTAAATGGCAAGGCTGCTTTTCCATCTAATGACAATAAATCATTGATCTTTTTCAAGTGATGATCTACACCTATTTCAGAACCGGGGACAAACCCAGGAATCGTAATCACTTGTGCCAATACGCCACCAACCCCTCGATGCATCGTACCACGAGGCAAATACACCAAATCTCCTACCTTCAATGGCGTAGCCTGAATCAAGCCTTTCGCTTGGCCTTTCTCAATACCAGTTGGGTTTTCAATCAAATCCACTTGTGAGCTGGTCAAGATTTTGGCACCTGGCAGCACCATCTGAACGAGGTAGAATTCATCAAAACCGCCCTCGACTGGATGATAATGAGAAAAAGAGTCCATGATCCTTACACGATGTGCATTGATCGCATGGAAACTATAAGGGCCCACTTTATCTAACCAAGTCAATAGTATCCGTCGATAAGCATTCGTCTCGGTAGCACAGCCGCCCGGCGTATCGGTAATATTCATATCCCAATCAGGACGTACAAAAGCCGGGATATTATCCGGGGCTATTTCCGGCACCGTAAAGACCAGCGCACTGAATAGGCTATCCGTTTCCACCTGATCGCCTGCTTGCAACATGAGGATATCTCCTACCGAGAACTTAGAACTGTTCTCTCCATTGATCGTAGCTGTTCCTCCCCCTTCTTGAATAAACACCACTAATGGGCCGTCTGCCTCAGGCAAAGCCTTTTGATCAGCATGATAAACAATATCATAGCCAGGATTGCGATCCGCAAAGGTACTACGAATAGCTTCGAAGCTGGACTCATCTCCTTGACTCAAGTGGGCAATTTTCATCTCGTTGATAGGTGGTACTGGCGGGCTAGGCTCAACCGTAGGTTGGCAAGCCATCAGCCCCATTAATAAGGAAAGTGTTATTGCGCTTTTGGCAATAGCGTGATAGGCCATGTGGGTTGATTTTCGTTTTGCTTCGATTACTAGCTAGACTTTGGCAAGAGAATTAGCAAATAACAGCCTTACCTAAAGTCTATTCTTACTCTCAAATTTAGCCAATTTAATTGGAGTTTTATCGTATCGGGAACCATTTTTAATTCAGTGCCGTTTATCTTCTGTTGCTACTAGTCAAGGGCTATCCTATCGATTACCCTCGGCTAGAAATAGCCAAAGAAGGATGGAGATGATTTTGTAAAGGACCTGATGAGGGTTTCTGTATAGCCCCGTAGTATCGTATTTGTCTCAAATCTCGATATGCTGACTTTCAAAGGCGTCTCTATCACCAGGTACATCCTGTCGGGGGTTCGAATCCCTCTCTTTCCTTGCGGAAGATAGCTCAGTCCGGTCAGAGCAGATGTTTCGGTTCCACAGGTTCGATTCCTGTCTTCACTTTTGGTGATGTCGCGTAACCCACGCATTGGATGGAATATCCATTAGTAACATTTTGGGAGTAGGCTACTCCTACAAATAGTCAACAAGTCGCAAAAGTACGACCTGTCCTTGCTATGGACCATCCCATGAAAGCTTTGCAGTAGATAGGATACCGCAGCCATCACCTTAGCCCTACTTTCTATGGCCCATCGATGAACGCCTTGCGTGGAAATGATGTGACCTAGCTTGTACCGACAAGGCCGAAGCTGCTCAATATGTACTCCGCCGGAATAGGATCGTTGTGCTTTTGGGACTTGATTTTTAAAGCTTATTCAAAATGTAACCCCAAGTGATGGACTCATTCATCACCATAAACCATGACAACATGAGACGTGTAACTATTTTCCCTTATGAAATGGGCTTAGTTTTTCGAAAAGACCGTTTTTTGAATGCACTACCCGAAGGGAAATACTGGATTCGATGGTCAGACCAACTCTTCCGATACGACATGACAGAAGAGTTTACGCCGCTTTGCGAGCTAAATATCCTATTGCAGAACAGCCTTCTGAAGGAAAACTTGGAGGTTGTTGAATTGGAAGATCACCAAATCGCCTTGGTCTTTTATGAAGGTAACTTTCTCAAAGTGATCGGCCCGGGTAGACATCCTTTCTGGAAAAGCATCGTCGACTACCGCTTCCAAATTCTGGATCGAAATGTCATCGATGTTCCAACAACTATCGACAAGCATTTGCTAAAACAAGCGGCCTTGGCTCCTTACTTGCATCCTACTATCATTGATAGCCACGAGATGGGTTTGTTGATCGTGGATGGAAACTTAGAGCGCCAATTGAAGCCAGGAGCTTATTACTTTTGGAAAAATGAAAAGTCATTACTGATAGAGCGGGTTGATCTAAGACAACAGCAAATGGAAATCTCTGGCCAGGAGATCTTAACCAAAGATAAAGCGGCTATTCGGGTCACCTTTTTTGTGCAGTATCGAGTAGTAGATGTAGAAAAGGCTTTGCTAAAAAACAAGGCTTTTGAAAAGCAGTTTTACATCCTGATCCAGTTGGCCTTGCGAGAATACATGGGTACGTTTACGCTTGATGAGGCCTTGGCTAAAAAGCAAGAAGTGGAGCCATTTGTACTTGATCGGATTAAAAATGGAGCGCAGGAATTAGGCCTACAAGTACTGCATGCCGGACTTCGTGATATCATTCTCCCAGGAGATGTAAAAGAAATCATGAATCAGGTATTGGTGGCTCAAAAACAAGCGCAAGCCAATCTGATTAGCCGTCGAGAAGAAACGGCCGCTACTCGTAGTTTGCTCAATACAGCCAAGCTATTGGAAGAAAACCAAATGCTCTTGAAACTGAAAGAGATGGAATACGTAGAAAAGATTGCAGACAAAATCAATAGTATCTCTCTTTCAGGTGGTGGACAGTTGGTAGAGCAGCTCAGAGAGATATTTATCAAAAGCGAATAAATGAGTGTTTAATCCCCCCCAGCTTCTCGGCATACGTCCGAAAAGTTGGGGTCTTTGTGTCAGGGTATGTCTGGGCAGGCATGCTTAGTCGAAACTAGCCGCTAATCCCCAAATGCAATTCCAATGGATCTCGCCACGTGTACTAAGTAATGATCTTTCGATACAAAATTGTATTCTGCAATAGCTTCCTTGATCGGCACACTGGTCAATTCATTGCTTTGAAAAGAAACCATCTTACCAAAATCACCTGCCGCTACCAATTCGAAGGCTTTGACGCCCATTGAGGTGGCGAGTATTCGATCAAAAGCCATTGGCGTTCCACCTCTTTGTATATGTCCTAATATAGTGGATCGCACCTGTACTTTTGGCATATCGGGGTGCTGTTCCAATTCATAACGCAATGCATTACAAACACCCCCTAATTTCAAATGCTCATCTTTAGCTGTAGCAGCAGCTCGGCCCACTACTTTACCCCCTAAAGGCTTTGCCCCTTCTGCAATTACAATATTAACGAAGCCCTTTCTTTTATTGAATCGCTTTCTAATTCGCTTAACAATCTTATCAATATCGTAAGGAATTTCTGGCATCAAACAGATCTCTGCCCCTCCTGCCACCGCCGTATGCAGTGCAATCCAGCCCGCATCTCTACCCATTACTTCCATGATCATCACCCGATGATGACTTTCTGCTGTCGTAACCAATTTATCAAAACAATCAGAAGCAATTTGCACTGCTGTCGTAAAGCCAAAGGTAAGATCAGTGGCAGATAAGTCATTATCAATAGTCTTTGGTACACCTACTACATTCAAACCATTTTCGTACAACGCCTGCGAAATGGTTTGGCTTCCATCTCCACCGATATTTATGAGGGCATCAAAACCCAATTTCTTTACTTTTTTGGCTAGTTCTGGTATTCTATTTACCCGCTTAATACTCCCATCCTTTTGTACGACTGGGTAGGCCAACGGATTGGCGGTATTACTAGTTTTCAGAATTGTTCCGCCCTTAACATGAATACCTGCGGTGCGCTTCTGTGTCAATTTCACGATCTCTGGTGGGTCCGCATCCAAACCATTGAGTGCTTCCATACAGCCCCAAACTTCCCACTCTTTACTTTTTCTGGCTGCTTTGAAAATTCCTCTGATCACTGCATTTAAACCGGGGCAATCGCCACCACCTGTACTAACTAGTATCTTCTTCATGGCATTAGGTGCTTAGTAGAAAAGAAAAAAAATTAAGAAGGCAATATACCTTTTATAACTTTCCTAAGCAAAGGTTTTTCCAGCCCACTAATAATTACTTAAACTTTGATTGACTTACCAGCCCCATGTCCCTGACCCTCCTTTGAAAGGCCCTACGATATCCTGTGTGATCCATCCTCCATAAAAATCTCCTTCCTGGGATTGAACCCGCTCGCCATCCACAAAACAGGCTCCTACCTTAGAAGGATAAAAAGCGAGATAATCTTTAATGGGTAAAAAAGTCAGATTCGGCTTAGGGTAACTCCAAGCCAAGACAATATTTCCTGTCCGGGTACGCCAGTAATTGGCCGCTCCCTTAAATTCACAAAATGAGTGCTTATTTTCGACTGCTTTCAACCATTGAAAGTCGATACATTCCGGTGGGAAATAATAAACAGGAGGGTGGCTCGTCTCCAATACGCGATATCCAGCATCGGTCTCCGCCAACGTCATCCCCTCCAAGATTACTTTTAGGGACTTAGTGGTCCGTTCCAACTTTGGTGGTCTCGGATAGTCCCAAACACTTTCTTGTCCTTTCTTGGGTTTTATCTTTTTTCTCATATAGGGATAACAGAGAAGGTGAGAATAGGTTGGAGGAATTAAAAACTTTGAGATTCCTTTTACTAGTACTGTGGGCGTTCAGGTTTGACCATTAGCATAGTGCATACTGAGGCCCTACGCTTACCCATTATTCACTACCCATTATTCGTTATTAACTGCTCACTCTACATTATTAAATCCCCATTAGACAGTGTTTCCCAGAAAAAAAACTATCTTAAAACCCAATCTAAAAACACCCGATTTATCAAAACAAAACACGCAAAAAAGATATAACACATGCGAATTCATATCCCCCTACTACTACTTTTTCTTGGTCTACTAATGAATCCATTACAGGCCCAAGATACGGTAGAATGGAAAGGGTTTACACAATTACAACTTAAGCTAGACGAACATGCAGCCACTCTTGTGGTGCCCAAAGAACCATTAGCAGGAAATCCCTGGATGTGGCGGGCTCGTTTCCCCAATTGGCATACAGAAGCCGATAGTATTTTGGCTGCCTCAGGCTATCACATCGCCTACATCAACACGAATAATCTCTATGGAAGTCCCAAAGCCATGGCGATTTGGGATCAATTCTATGAATTCTTACTAAAAGAATATGACCTACATCCCCAAGTCGCCTTAAATGGGGTGAGTAGAGGAGGTTTGTTTGTCTACAATTGGGCCAAGCAGAATCCGGAAAAGGTGAGTTGCATTTATGCGGAGGCCCCCGTTTGTGATTTCAAAAGCTGGCCAGCGGGATGGGGTGAAGGTTTAGGTAGTCCGAAAGACTTGGAAAAGCTCAAAGCGGTCTATGGATTTTCATCAGATGCGGAAGCTAAACAGTATAAGGGTAATCCATTAGAGGGACTGGAAGCGCTAGCCAAACAGAAGGTGCCAATTCTACATATGATTGGATTAGCTGATGAGCATGTACCGGCAGCTGAGAATACTTTTCTATTGGTAGACAACTATATAAAGCTGGGTGGGATAGCTACTGTCTCTTATACACATCTCCGAGCCCACGAGACCGAGGCTGATCTCG